>NZ_JBMVJC010000042.1:0-13978 GCF_049893385.1 Streptococcus sp. VTCC 12905
CAATAAACGCATTAAAGCAAAACTAAAAGGACTTAGTCCTGTTCAGTACAGAACTAAATCCTTTCACTAATATTTTTCTGTCTAACTTTTGGGGTGCGGTTCAATTTTGGAAGCAAGTCTTTTTAAATATCCGCAGGTGCAAAAACAACCTGACCATCTTGGAATTTTTCAATACGAGCGAGTGAAGTAACAGGGACACCTGCATCTATCAAGAGTTGACGTCCGTCTTGGAAGGATTTTTCGATGATGATACCAACTCCTATTACCTGAGCACCAGCCTGTTGGATAATATCAATCAAGCCTTTTGCTGCTTGTCCATTGGCCAAAAAATCATCAACGATTAGAACCCGATCTTCCGGCGACAAAAACTTGCTAGCAATAGAAACGGTGCTGGTTACTTGCTTGGTGAAGGAGTAGACTTCAGATGTCAAGATTCCTTCTGTCATCGTAATATTTTTATGTTTTTTAGCAAAAATCATTGGCACATCTAAACTTTCAGCGACATAAACAGCTGGAGCAATGCCGGATGCCTCAATAGTGACAACTTTTGTAATTTGCTTAGAACGGTATGCTTCTGCTAACACTTGTCCCATTTCTTTCATCAATTTAAAATCAACCTGATGGGTCAGGAATGAATCAACTTTTAAAATATTTTCTCCTAACACCTGACCATCTTTTAAAATACGTTCTTCCAAAATTTTCATAATTCTTCCTCCAAATGATTCCTTGGTGTATTATAGCATTTTTTTATCATAAGCAAAACGATAAACGAATTATTGTTATAAAAACATGTAAAAAAACACGTTAAACGACCAAAAGGCGAACGGAAACAAAAAAATATCGTAGATTGTATTGAAATAAGCGAATCTTTATGATAGACTAAAAAATATTATTTAGGAACAAAAAAGGAGAAACAATGTCTCAGAAAACAACAAATGAACATTCAACAGTAATGCTCTATGGAATTGATGAACAACCGCCAAAAGGCATGGCTGTGTTGCTTGCTTTTCAGCATATCTTAGCAGCTTTTGCAGGCATCATCGCGGTGCCACTTGTCGTTGCAAGTGCTTTGGGGTTATCAGTAGAAGATACTTCTATTATGGTATCGGCCTCAATCTTTGTTGCTGGGATTGCAACTATTTTGCAATCTAAAGGTGTTGGCCCGGTAGGTTCACGTGTCTCTGGAATGATGGGAACGGACTTTACTTTTGCTAATCCAGCAATCAGTGTTGGTAGCCAATTGGGAATTGCTGGTATCGTGGGTGCAACCATTGCGGGTTCATTTGTTGAAATCGTTTTGAGTCGTTTTGTAAAACCCTTGATGCGTTTCTTTCCGCCATTGATTACAGGGACCGTTGTTTCCCTCATCGGTATTACCCTCATGCCAGTGAGTATGGACTGGGCAGCTGGTGGTGCTGGAGCTACAGATTATGCCTCTGTTGAAAATATCAGTATTGCCTTTATCGTCTTGGTCTTTACTCTGGCATTGAATCATTATGGTAAAGGAATGCTGAAAACGGCCTCTGTCTTCTTCGGGATGGTCTTTGGATATGTCCTCTGTATTCTACTTGGAAAAGTAGATATGTCTGCTGTTGGAGAGGCAGCCTGGTTTGCTCTTCCTAAAATTTTCCATTACGGTGTAAAATTTGACCTATCTTCGATTTTGGCCTTTATTCCTGCTTATGTTGTATCCTTGATTGGTACGGTAGGGATTATGATGGCAATTGGAGAAGCATCTAACCAAAAAATTTCTTCTGAGCGGGCAGCAAATGGTGTTCTGGCAGATGGTGTTGGTTCCTTGATTGCTGGTATCTTTGGTGCAGGTCCAAATACAGCCTTTTCACAAAATGTTGGTCTCATTACCTTAACAAAAGTTGCTAGTCGTCATGTCATGATTATTGCGGGTGTTATTCTTACTTTACTTGGTGTCTTTCCAAAATTGTCTGCCTTGATTTCCATCATGCCTCAGCCTGTTCTTGGTGGTGTTGGAATTATCATGTTCGGTTTGGTCGCTGCTCAAGGGATTAAGACTCTTGCAACTGTAAAAATTGGTGACCGTGAGCTCCTAATTATTTCTATTGCCTTTGCGCTTGGTATCGGTGTGACGGTACGTCCAGAATTGTTGAGCCATCTTCCGTCAGCGCTACAAATGGTCTTATCTTCAGGGATTTCTACAGGTACCTTAGCTGCACTGATTTTGAACATGGTTTTAAAAGAAAAATAATATTCAGATAGGCTATCCTCGTGATAGTCTATTCCTATAGATAGTCATAATTTATTAGTATTGGCCGAGAGAATTTGGTTTTTGGTATACTAATAGTTAATGGTGAAAAGGAGGTATAAATGACACACTTTAGAGCAAGTATTGAGCAAGCTGGGCAATTGAATCAGTTCTATCAGGTACAAAATGCCTCTGTAGCAGGATTTTCGATTGGGATTATCACTATTGATTTTAACTATGTCAAGTTGCCGGGTAATGTAGCCAACGCGACTACTTTTTCTTTTCCAGTTGTCTATGAGGATATTGTTTTGGAAATTGAGGATCTGTTCAATGGTGAGGAGAAATTGTTGGGAATGGTCATTGAGGCAGCTAAGAAGTTAGAGAAAAAGGGTGTGCGAGCCATTGTAGGCGCCTGTGGTTACTTTAACCATTTTCAGGAGCAGGTGCGAGATGCTGTAGCAGTTCCTGTCTATTTGTCTAGTGTGCTTCAAATTCCCTTGATTAAAATGGGACTCAAACCAGACCAGAAAATTGCGGTACTAGTAGCAGATGGTGAGGGAGCGAGTGCAGACTTTTTCGCCAAGGCCAACGCTTCCATTTCAGACTGTATTGTCAAAGAGATAGGTAGTCTGGATAGTTTCGCTCCAATTCGTTACAACAAGCCATTTTTGGACAACGGGCGTTTGAAGTCAGACTTAGTAGCAGTTGTTCAGGATTTGCAAGCCAATCACCCAGAAATTGGTGCCATTTTGCTGGAATGCAGTGACCTGCCACCCTATGCAGCAGCCCTTCATAGAGAAACAGGACTACCGGTTTTTGATTTTACTACTTTGATTAACTGGGTCCATTCAGCAGTCGTTCGCAGAGAATTTTATGGATATATGTAACAGAAAACTCCGATTAGAAACATCTAGTCGGAGTTCTTGCTTATTCAGCTTGTTGGTCATGGTACCACTCTCCCCAGTCTGACATAGAGTCGAGGATTGGTTTCAAGGAACGACCTTATATCCTATTGCCAGTCATTCTGAGCAAGGAGAGATAGACGGGAAAATTTAGCCCAATTTAGCCCATATATGAAGTTCTTGACTTACTTGTTCTTATGGTTGATAATAGAAAAAAATAGAGTTGAGCATGTCAATGTTTAAATACCTTCGCGCTGTGCCCCTGATTCTTGTAGCTGGAGCAGTAGTTTATTTTTCAATCATTATCTGTCTGGACAATGGTGACTGGACCTATATTTTTGCTAGAGTGTTCGGCATGGATGCAGAACATGCCAATAATTTGGCCTATATCGCCATAGCTATTCAATCCCTGTTTTTCACCTCAGACTGGTTTTACAAACGAATCCGCACTTTTCTCAATCGTCGATTGGAAAACGCCAAGGGTCTCAATCGGCAAATTTATCTGGGATATAAGGCTGGGATTGAGTTCTTATTGGCCCTTCCTAAACGGCCATCTTATTCAGTTTTTACCTACTTTTGACCATTTTGGAAAAATTAGGTGTGATTAATAGTGCAAAAGACTATGCAGTTGTGGTTATTTTTATTATCGCATTGGATCGTGTGACTAAAATCTGGCCAGAAGAAAAACGACGAATGGTCGAATTTAGCTAGAAAATCAAGAGACGGATTAAGAGTGTAGAATAAGCGGAGAGGTGCATATATATTTTAAGGAGGCGGTTTTGTCTTCTTTTTTTGAAAAAAGAAGACAAAGTGTGAGATATATATTGCATAATGAAAAATATAGTGTATAATGAAGTTATAAAAATGTACAGGAGGATGGCTATGGCATGAAAAATCTTCGTTTAAAGTTAGCGCGTGTGGAAAAAGATATGACCCAAGGGGGCTTGGCGGAAGCTATAGGAGTGACCCGCCAGACCATCGGTCTGATTGAGGCGGGAAAATATAATCCCAGTCTAAGTCTTTGTTTATCAATTTGCCACTGTTTAGGGAAAAGTTTAGATCAATTATTTTGGGAGGAACCAACTAATGAAAAAAATTGTGACTGATGAGCGTGTTCGACAAGAAGAAAACCAAGTCTTTGCCTAGGTAGGCAGGACCATGAATTTTCTTTTGCCCCTCTCATTTCTCATCAAGAGCCTGGTCTTAAAATGGCCTTTTGATACCTATGTTTTTGAACTGTTTGCCATGTTGGTAGTTTCAGTCTATCTCTTTTACGGTTATTGGAGGAAGGGGCTTGATATGGAACGGGGAACTTCTTGGCAGTTTTACCTTTACATAGGAGTGGTAATTGCTGGGACAACGATTTTAATGGCTTGCACCAACTACCAGACCTATGGACAGCATTATTCTGGTGTCTGGGATTGGCATTTTTGGGCGGTGATTTTGATATTCTTTCTTTCTATCACAAGTCTCATTTTCTTACTGGCGAATCTTCTCTCTTGGGCGAATAAGTACCGTCAGAAGCAGGTGGAAAAAGATCTGGTAGATGAACTCGAATAAGCAATCGAGTTCTTATTCTCGCTCTGCCATTTTCCTAAAAAATAAAAATTTTTAAAATTCCTTGCCAAAATCCGAATGATTATGATACAATGAAAAAAGCGTAGGTTTTTAAACTCATCCCGTGAGGTGAGAAAGACAACAGGATAATTCATTAAGGGCCTATGACTATGTAAATTTAGAAAGTCTGGGTCTTTTTGTGTACCCAGAGCGGGAGAATGATGACTACAAAAGCCAACCTTTTGTTTGATGTCCATGAGAAACCAGCTCCTTTTCAAGGGATTTTGCTTAGTTTCCAACACGTGTTTGCCATGTTCGGTGCAACGATTTTAGTGCCTTTGATTTTGGGAATGCCCGTATCCGTGGCCCTATTTGCATCTGGTATTGGCACCCTGATTTACCAAGTAGCTACTCAATTTAAAGTACCGGTTTATCTTGGTTCTTCATTTGCTTATATTTCAGCTATGGCCTTAGCTATTAAAGAAATGGGCGGAGATGTCTCAGCAGCACAAACAGGTATTTTCTTTGTTGGTCTGATTTATGTACTGATTGCAGGGCTTGTCAAAGCCATTGGTACAAAATGGATTGATACTCTATTACCACCCGTGGTTATTGGGCCTATGATTATCGTTATCGGTCTTGGTCTTGCCAATTCGGCAGTTACTTCTGCAGGTTTTGTGGCGGATGGTGACTGGAAAAATGTTGTTGTAGCCATTGTCACTTTCTTGATCGCAGCTTTTGTCAATACCAAAGGGAAAGGCTTCGCCAAGATTGTTCCATTCTTAATTGCCATCATCGGTGGTTATATTGTTGCTCTCTTGCTTGGTCTGGTGGATTTCACACCTGTGCTCGAAGCAGCATGGTTTGAGTTGCCAGGATTCTATTTACCATTTGAAACAGGTGTATTCAAATCGTATAATTTTTACTTCGGACCTGAGATGGTTGCTATTTTACCAATTGCTGTAGTTACTGTAGCTGAACATATCGGTGACCATACAGTTCTCAGCCAAATCTGTGGTCGTCAGTTCTTGAAAAACCCAGGTCTCAGTCGTACCTTGATTGGTGATGGTGTAGCGACAGCTGTTTCAGCTTTAATTGGGGGTCCTGCCAATACGACTTATGGAGAAAATACAGGGGTTATCGGTATGACTCGCATCGCGTCAGTATCGGTTATTCGCAATGCTGCTTTGATTGCAATTGCTTTCTCATTCTTGGGTAAATTTACAGCTCTCATTTCTACCATTCCAAGTGCCGTTCTCGGGGGAATGTCCATCTTACTATATGGTGTTATTGCATCAAATGGTTTGAAAGTATTGATTGAAAGTCGAGTAGATTTCGGTCAAGTTCGTAACTTAATTGTTGCAAGTTCTATGTTGGTATTAGGACTTGGTGGTGCAGTTCTGAGTATTGGTGCAATTACCCTTTCAGGAACAGCCCTCTCGGCAATCGTTGGAATTATCCTTAACCTCATTTTGCCCAAAGCTGAAAAAGCCAAGTAATTACACTCAATTTTGAAGTCAGCTCAGGCTGGCTTTTTTTTGGATTGTGGTATAGTAAAGGGAAAAAGGTGAAGCTCATGAAAGAATTAGCAAAAGAAATGTATAGCAACACTCTTCATATTTGGTATGAGACAGATGTAATGGCAGACCACGAATATGGTCGTATTTTTGATACTAGTTCAGTCAGCTTAAATGAAGTTGCGGTCAGAATACAGGCAGATGTTGTGGACAATCCAAGTGTAGAAGCTATCTATTGGTATATGGGGCAAGGGTTGGATCAAATCGTGCTGATAGCTCGTTACCAAAAAGACAGATTGCAGGTTCAAGTGAATCTCAAGGATTTCGATTTTGCCTTGCATGTAGATGCGATTGAAATATGGAAAAATGACTTAATTGAAACAGTTCAAACAGTTCTTTCGGAGAGATAGCAGAGCAGCTTAGCAATTGCTCAAATCAGTTGACAAAAGCACCGTTCCTTGATAGAATGGATAAGGTCCAAAAGGACAAATCTAGCTTTTTCTTGGTCACGGGTCGCCAACCTGTCACTCGGATTGAGCTCAATAAAAAGGAGTATACATTATGGCAATCTCAAAAGAGAAAAAAAATGAAATCATGGCACAATATGCGCGTCATGAAGGCGATACAGGTTCAGTTGAAGTACAAGTAGCAGTACTTACTTGGGAAATCAACCACCTTAACGACCATATCAAACAACACAAAAAAGACCACGCAACTTACCGTGGTTTGATGAAAAAAATCGGTCGCCGTCGTAACTTGTTGGCATACCTCCGCCGCACAGACGTTAACCGTTACCGCGAATTAATCAATTCACTTGGCTTGCGTCGTTAATTAGCTGGTATAGAAACAAAAAAACACAGCACCAGTATCTTGTATACTGAGCTGTGTTTTTTTTGATGTTTAGTTTTACTGGTAAATTGTAATGTAACTTCAAATTTAGTAATTACAAATATTCAATCTAATATCGGAGCATACGGTCGCCGTCGTCAGGATCGATGCGGGTATCTTCGTAGATGCCGCCGTTGGCTAAAATCGTTTTTTGAGAGCCAATATTCCAGTCGGCTGCAGTAATGAGGACGCGATTGATGCCCAGAGTTTTGGCTTTTTGCAGAGCGAGGGCCAATTGCTCTTTGGCGTAGCCTTTGCGCCGTTCATTCGGATGAATGGAGTAGCCGATGTGACCGGCGATATGGACCAAAAATTCCTGATTGAGATGATGGCGGATATTGCAAATGCCAACCATCTGTTGATCCATTTCACGAATACAAAGAAATGTAGAAGAAGGAGAACGTTCTGTATGACTTGTCCCATAAGATGACACTGCTTTAATGTGTTCTATCCATTCCTTAACTGCTTCAAATTGTTGCAGTTTGCCACCACCATGAAGATGTTCATTGCTAAATGCTTCTTTATAGGCTAAGATTTGGTTCTTCCATTTTAAACTAGGAACTACAAGATGGCAAGTTTCCATTTTCTACCTCCAACTATTTTGAATAGTTTATCATGAGTATGTTTTCTTGTTAAAAATAGTTTCAGGCCTTTATTTCTCTCTAAAATATGATAAAATAAAGTTTAAGCGTGGTTTTGTGCAAAAGAGAGTGAAACAAGCTGTTTGATTGTCTTTTGTAGAAAACACGCAAGAAAAATTTCAGAAAAAAACAGGAGACAATTCATGTCAAAACAAGTATTTGAAACGGTTTTTGCTGGCAAGAAACTAGTCGTTGAAACTGGTCAGGTTGCCAAACAAGCCAATGGTGCAGTAGTTGTTCGTTATGGAGATTCAACAGTATTAACTGCAGCTGTTATGTCTAAGAAAATGGCAACTGGTGATTTCTTCCCTCTCCAAGTTAACTACGAAGAAAAGATGTATGCTGCTGGTAAATTTCCTGGCGGTTGGATGAAGAGGGAAGGACGTCCATCGACGGATGCTACTTTGACAGCTCGTTTGATTGATCGTCCGATTCGTCCAATGTTTGCAGAAGGTTTCCGTAACGAAGTTCAAGTCATTAACACAGTGCTTTCTTATGATCCAGATGCATCTGCTCCAATGGCAGCCATGTTTGGTTCCTCATTGGCATTAGCGATCTCAGACATTCCATTCAATGGCCCAATTGCTGGTGTTCAGGTTGGTTATGTTAATGGCGAATTGATTATTAACCCAGATCAAGCTCAACAAGAAGCATCCCTTTTAGAATTGACAGTTGCTGGTAACAAAGACGCTATCAACATGGTTGAATCGGGTGCCAAAGAATTATCAGAAGAAGTGATGTTGGAAGCACTCTTGAAAGGTCATGCGGCCATTCAAGAACTCTTGGATTTCCAAAATCAAATCGTGGCAGCAGTTGGTAAGGAAAAAGCAGATGTGGAGCTTCTTCAAGTGGACCCGGAATTGCAGGCTGAGATTGTTGCAGCTTACAATGACGATTTGAAAAAAGCGGTGCAGGTTGAAGAAAAATTGGCCCGTGAAGATGCGACCAATGCCGTTCGCGAGACTGTCATCGCAGCTTACGAAGAAAAATACGCTAAGCACGAAGAATTTGACCGTATCATGCGTGATGTCCATGAAATCTTGGAACTCATGGAGCATGCAGAAGTTCGTCGTTTGATTACTGAAGACAAGGTCCGTCCAGATGGTCGCCGTGTTGATGAGATTCGTCCTTTGGATGCAGAAGTAGACTTCTTGCCAAATGTTCACGGCTCAGGTCTCTTTACCCGTGGTCAAACGCAAGCCCTTTCTGTCTTGACCTTGGCACCAATGGGTGAAACCCAAATCATCGATGGTTTGGATGATGAGTACAAGAAACGCTTCATGCATCACTACAATTTCCCACAATACTCAGTTGGCTCAACTGGTCGTTACGGTGCACCAGGTCGTCGTGAGATTGGTCACGGTGCTCTAGGTGAGCGCGCTCTTGAGCAAGTCTTGCCTAGCTTGGAAGACTTCCCTTACGCTATCCGCTTGGTGGCAGAAGTCTTAGAGTCAAACGGTTCTTCTTCACAGGCATCTATCACAGCTGGTACCCTTGCCCTTATGGCAGGTGGTGTGCCAATCAAGGCACCCGTTGCAGGGATTGCTATGGGTCTGATCTCAGACGGTACCAATTACACCGTCTTGACCGATATTCAAGGTCTTGAGGACCACTTCGGCGACATGGACTTCAAGGTAGCTGGTACTCGTGACGGTATCACAGCCCTTCAAATGGATATTAAAATTGACGGTATCACACCACAAATCTTGGAAGAAGCCTTGGCACAAGCTAAGAAGGCACGTTTTGAAATCCTTGATGTCATCGAAGCGACTATCCCAGAAGTTCGTCCTGACTTGGCACCAACTGCACCGAAGATTGACACTATCAAGATTGATGTGGACAAAATCAAGATTGTTATTGGTAAGGGTGGTGAAACCATCGATAAGATTATTGCAGAAACTGGCGTGAAAATCGATATCGACGAGGATGGTCTTGTGGCGATCTTCTCACCAGACCGTACTGCAATTGAGCGCACAAAAGAAATCATCGCTGGTCTTGTCCGTGAAGCAAAAGTGGACGAAGTCTTCCAAGCAAAAGTGGTTCGTTTGGAGAAATTCGGTGCCTTTGTCAACCTTTTTGACAAGACCGATGCCCTCGTCCACGTTTCTGAAATGGCTTGGACACGTGTCAATAAACCAGAAGATTTGGTTGAGGTTGGCGATGTTGTAGATGTTAAGGTGATAAAAATTGATGATAAGGGACGTATTGATGCTTCTATGAAAGCCCTTCTACCAAAACCAGAAGGCTACGTGGAACCAGAAAAACGTGAACGTCCAGAAAAACCTAGTCGTCATAAAGAACACAAAGAGAAAAAAGATAATAACTTTGGTGAATTTAAATTTCATAAAGTAGATAAAAAATAATGGTGAAGTAGGCAAGTCCCGAAATGGACTTGTCTTCTCGCTAGAAGGAGAAGTCATGGGTTGGTGGAAGGATACCATAGAAATTGTAAAAGAAAAAGATCCGGCGGCACGGAACTCCTTGGAAGTCCTTTTGACCTACCCAGGAGTCAAGGCACTGGCTGCTCATCGTCTCTCTCACTGGATGTGGCAAAATGGTTTTAAATTATTAGCTCGGATGCACAGTCAGTTTTGGCGATTTTGGACCAATATTGAAATTCATCCAGGTGCAGAAATTGCCTCGGGAGTCTTTATTGATCATGGTGCAGGATTGGTAATTGGTGAGACTGCAATTATCGAATCTGGTGTAATGTTATACCATGGAGTAACTCTTGGAGGAACAGGGAAGGATACAGGGAAGCGCCATCCAACAGTTCGAAAAGGGGCACTCGTTTCTGCTCATGCCCAGGTGATTGGCCCAGTTGAAATCGGAGAAAATGCGAAAGTAGGTGCTGCTGCTGTTGTCTTAGCAGATGTTCCAGCAGATGTGACAGTTGTCGGTATGCCTGCTAAAATTGTCCGTGTTCATGGGAAAAAAGATGAGCAAGCCATTCATGATATGGAAGGCGGTCGTGAATACTACACAACCAAGCTAGCAGAACTGAGAGAAGCTAGCCATCGCTCCTCACATTTGTAGAGTTGATTTATAGGTTTAAGGTACAAGATTCGGAGGGAAAATGCTACTAGAAGAATTTGAAAATACCTCTGCGGTCATTGAACCGACAGATACCTCTATTCGGGGTGGTGGTGAAACCTGTAATACCTTAATTCTGTCATTTAATGGAGAAATCATTAAGAGAGTTGCCGAGTTAGAAAATGTATATGAGGGTGGAGCTCTTCACAATCTAAATGGCCGGTTGCCATGGTATATTTATGAAGAAAGTGGAGTGAGAGTTGGTGTCATGTTAGCCTCAATTGGAGCTTCTATGATTGTTGGGAACCTAGAAGAATTGAAAGCCAAAGGGTTTCAAAATTTTATTGTATTTGGTACTTGTGGAGTACTGGATCGGTCTATTGCAGTAGATAAGATTATTCTACCAAGTTCAGCCTTACGTGATGAGGGAACTAGTTATCATTATGCACCAGCCAGTGATGAGATTAGCTATCATTCGGAACTATTATTGACCATGGAAGAAGCCTTGGATCAAGCAGGAATTGAACATGTTCGGACTAAGACATGGACGACAGATGCATTTTATAGAGAAACAGCAGCTAAGGTTAAACGACGCCTAGCCGCTGGTGCCATGGTGGTCGATATGGAGGCCTCTGCTATCATGGCCTGGGCAAACTTTCGTCAGGCCAAGGTCTATCAATTTTTCTACACGGCAGACTATGTGGATCACCACAAAAATGAATGGGATGTCCGTCGAGAGGAACGGACGGCTGACAGTATGACCTTCTTTGAAGTGGCCATGGCGATTGCAAGAAAATTAGAAAGTAGATCATGTTAAAAAAATTAGTAAGACAAAATTGGCCTTATGTGTTGACCGCCGTTGCTGGGACAATCATGTTTATCCTTAAATTTTCACAAGGTAATTGGCAGGTTGGGATGATCTGGTTGGCAGCGACAGCTTATTGGCTAGTAAAATTATATCAAAAGTATCAAGTCCTAAAGAATATTCAGAAGTAATGGAGAAACTATGATTAAAATTTACGATACCATGACCCGCAGTTTGCGTGACTTTGTGCCCTTGGAAGAAGGTAAGGTTAAAATGTATGTTTGCGGACCAACGGTTTATAACTATATTCATATCGGTAATGCACGAAGTGTGGTAGCTTTTGATACCATCCGCCGTTATTTTGAATACCGTGGGTTCGATGTGACCTACATTTCTAACTTTACGGACGTGGATGATAAAATCATAAAGGCTGCAAATGAAGCTGGTATGACAACAAAGGAACTTTCTGATAAGTTTATCGCAGCTTTCAAGGAAGATGTGGCAAAGTTAGGTGTCAAACCAGCTACCAAAAATCCTCGTGTTATTGACTACATGGATGAAATCATTGATTTTGTGCAGGTCTTGATTGACAAGGGGTACGCCTATGAAGCTTCTGGCGATGTTTATTTCCGTGTTGAAAAGGCAAGGAATTATGCCCGTTTGGCCAATAAAACTTTGTCAGACTTAGAAGCTGGAGCATCTGGGCGTGTCGATGGAGAGGGGCAGTTGAAAGAACATCCATTTGACTTTGCCTTGTGGAAATCAGCAAAGCCAGGAGAAGTGTCATGGGAAAGTCCGTGGGGTCACGGGCGTCCAGGATGGCATATCGAATGTTCGGTTATGGCAACAGAGATATTGGGAGACACCATAGATATTCATGGTGGCGGAGCAGACTTGGAGTTTCCGCACCATACCAACGAGATTGCCCAATCAGAATGTAAAACAGGACAGACATTCGCAAATTACTGGATGCACAATGCCATGCTCAATATCAATGATGAAAAAATGTCCAAGTCATTGGGGAATTTTTTAACTGCACATGATATGTTGGAGAAAATTGATGGACCAGTTTTACGATTTTTCCTTGCGACTCAGCACTACCGCCGACCATTGAACTACACGGAGAAAGCTATCTCCGATGCGGAAACTAATTTAAAATACTTAAAAAACACCTATACTCAACCAGTGCTGAATGTGTCTGAACACACAGTATTGGCTAAACATTTAGCGGCGTTCGAGACCGCAATGGATGATGATTTTAATGCTGCAAATGGCATTACAGCAATTTTCGACTTTGCCAAATGGATCAACTCTGGAAACTATGATGCCATTGTCAAGGAAGCTTTTGGAAAAATGTTGGCAGTCTTTGGAATTGTCTTTGAGGAAGAGGTCTTAGACAGTGAGATTGAAGCCTTAATTGAGGAGCGGCAAGTAGCGCGTGCCAATAGGGACTTTGCAACAGCGGACCGTATTCGGGATGAATTGGCGGAGCAAGGGATTAAATTATTAGATACAAAAGATGGCGTGAGGTGGACACGTGACTAGTGTAGTTGATGTGAACCTTATCAACGGAATCGCTCTTGCTTTTGAAGGTGACGCAGTATATTCTATGTATATCAGGCGACATTTGATATTCAAGGGATTGACCAAGCCCAACAAATTACACAGTGAAGCAAATAAATACGTCTCGGCAAAGGCACAGGCCAGTCTTATCGTAGCTCTCTTAGAAGCTCAGCTATTAAATGAGAAAGAAGAAGAAATCTATCGAAGAGGTCGTAATGCAAATAGCCATACAAAGGCTAAAAATGCAGATATTGTGACTTATCGTATGTCTACAGGTTTTGAGGCAGTTTTGGGCTATCTCCATATGACAAACCAATTTGGACGACTCGATGAGCTTATCTCTTGGTGTATTGAAACAGTAGAAAACAAATCCATATAAAGAAGATAGTCTGATAAGATTGTCTTCTATTTTTTTTATCAGATAAGATTTTGAACAGAATTTACTCTCCCTGCTAACTGAAATTCTCTAGTAGAACCATACTTCTACCACCGTAAAATAAGAAACAAACATAGCTCTAGCTTCAACCAGTAGACATGAACAATGATTACTCTAATTCCTACATTCCATTACCTATAAAAAAGTTAATATATAACCACTGTTTATTGAATTGTCACTGAATATAATCTTTGCTATGACACTCTGATTTTTCAACTCTAGACGATTTACTGAATCGTTAAAAATAAAAAAGTGAAAAAAACAGGAAAAACTACTTGACAATGATGGATAATATTTGATAGAATAATTGAGTTGTCTCGCAAGACTAGTCAGCTTAAAAAAAAACGAAAAAAGTTTGAAAAAGTAGTTGACAATAGTAATTGAAGATGATAGAATAATTGAGTTGTCTCATGAG
>NZ_JBMVJC010000043.1:0-13086 GCF_049893385.1 Streptococcus sp. VTCC 12905
TTTAAAAGGTCTGGGAGACCTTTTAAAGTTGGAGATATAAGCTGACGGCAGTCAGCTCACATAAATTGAAGTCTGGGGATAGACTGTTTCAGCTCAACAACTTAAAACGAAAAATTGTTGACGAACCCTTCTATGAATGGTTGAGTCCTTTCCCACTCCCGTCAAAACAAATCACTGAACCTTGCCTGCTTTCTTATTTCTGGGCAGGCTTCAACAGTCTGGGAGACTGTTGAAGGTTGGAGATGAAACAAACGAAGTTTGTGTCAAAACCTCCCCCGCAAATTAGCCTGCTCTCTTATTTTCAAGCAGGTGTTAGAAAGGTACGCAGTACCTTCGCTCGTTTCCTGTTTTCGGCGAGCGGTTGATTTTGTCTCCCAGACAGCCTGCTCTCTTATTTTCAAGCAGGCGTTAGAAAGGTACATAGTACCTTTCTAATCCTCAATAAAGTCTCTGAGTGGTTTGCTGCGGGATGGGTGGCGGAGTTTGCGAAGGGCTTTGGCTTCAATTTGGCGGATGCGTTCACGGGTTACGTTAAAGACCTTACCAACATCTTCTAACGTGCGCATTTTTCCATCATCTAAACCAAAACGAAGACGCAATACGTTTTCTTCACGATCAGTAAGAGTATCCAATACCTCATCTAGTTGCTCACGTAGTACGACACGTGTGGTGTAGTCAACAGGATTTTCAATGACTTCGTCTTCAATAAAATCTCCTAAATGGCTATCATCCTCTTCACCAATAGGTGTTTCAAGTGAAACAGGCTCTTGCGCAATCTTAAGAATTTCACGAACTTTTTCAGGTGTCATGTCCATACGTTCTGCAATTTGTTCCGGAGTCGGATCTTGACCTAATTCTTGGAGAAGATTACGTTGTTCACGGACCAATTTGTTGATTGTTTCCACCATATGTACTGGAATACGAATGGTACGAGCCTGATCTGCGATAGCACGAGTAATGGCCTGACGGATCCACCATGTCGCATATGTTGAAAATTTGAATCCTTTTGAGTAATCAAATTTGTCAACGGCTTTCATCAAGCCCATATTTCCTTCTTGGATCAAATCAAGAAACTGCATACCACGACCAACATATCGCTTCGCAATAGAAACAACTAAACGTAGGTTAGCTTCTGCCAGACGTTGTTTTGCTTCTGGATCACCAGCTTCTACTGCCAAGGCTAATTCCTGTTCCTCTTCGTTGGTCAAAAGTGGAACAACACCAATCTCTTTCAAATACATCCGAACAGGATCATTTACTTTTGCCGAATTACTTCCTAGCAATTCTTCATCAGATAATTCTGGTTCTTCTTCAACTCGTAATGCCCGTGCCGATGGATTACCTTCTTTATCAACAATCGCAATTCCGGCATCTTGAATACGCTGAAGCAAATCGTCAATACCATCCGCATCCAATGTAAAGGGAATGACTAATTGGTCATTGATCTCATCGTCGGCAGCAGACCCTTGCTTCTTATGGTTGCGAATAAATTCTGCAACTTGGATGTCAAAGGTTGTTACTTCAGTTTTTTTATCTTTATTATTTGTCATGCTTACTCCATTAGTTTTCTTTTATCCAGCAACTGTTGCAACTCATTAAGTGCAACATCACTATTTCCCATATGAGAGTATTCACGAATATTTCGTGAAATTAATTGATTTTCTTTTTTTAAAAGCTCCTTATCTCGCTTATTCTCCAATTCTTCTATTTCACCCTGAGCAACTTCTTCTGGCAAACGTTCTTCCAGCATCCGATACCAGGCTTGTTGAACCGAGGCATCCATTTGAGACAATTCATAACTTGTAATTTCGCCCTGTTCACGCAATGTTTCATAAATAACTTGAAGTTCTGGTGTAACAAAATAAAAATCATCTCTTAGTCGAAATTCATTTAAAATATAAGCGTGTTTAACCATCCTATATAATAAATGGTTCTCTGTCCGAATAAGACTTGTAGTACGAAGGAAAGGTTGTTCAGGAAACAGCTTTCTTGGAACAACTTGCTCATTTCCTCTACCAACTCTTGTCTGCCGTTGTTGCAGTCGTGCATTGTTGACCGCTAACTCAACTTGTGTGTAGTCAAAATCAGACAATAAATCTGCCACTTTGTATATATAAGAATTTTGAGCAGTAATGGATGGTGTTTTTGCAATAATCGGTGCAATCTTATCAACAAATTCAATTTGCATCTGCAAGTTATCAGGATTTTCAGGTTTGAGGTACTGAATTAAAAACTCAACATCACTCATCCTTGATTTTTCCAATATCTGTTGCAGTGCCTCTGGAGAATTCTTCTGTAAAAATTCATCCGGGTCCATATTATCAGGAAGCTTCACAATATCTATCTGAAAATTTTGCAATTCATCCAGTGCTTTCATGGTTGCAGCCTGGCCAGCTTTATCTCCATCGTATGTAAGGACAACTTTTTTACAAAATTTAGAAAGGTGACCAACATGCTCTTGTGTCAATGATGTTCCCATGGAAGCAACGGCATTTTCGATACCAGCCCGATGCGCCGCAATGACATCCAAGAAACCTTCCATTAGATACACTTCCCGTTGCTTTTTGATAGTAGCCTTAGCCTGATCCAAATGATACAGCTCATAGCTCTTATTAAAAATCGGCGTGCTGCGAGAGTTTTTATACTTGGCTAGTTGCTTATTTTCTTGGTCTTTTTTCGTCCAAATACGACCCGAGAATGCGATAACTCGACCATATTCATCACTCAAAGGAAAAATAATACGCCCTTGAAACGCATCGTAGATCATTTCGCCTTCACTTGGGTTAAATAAGCCCGACTGTAGTAAGTTTGCCTCATTGTACTCTGCTGATAATTTTTGATAAAGGATATTTTGCTCATGTGGTGAGAGACCGATTTGAAAAGTTTGAATCACTTCATCAGTCAAACCACGTTGATGCAAGTATCTCCTTGCCTCTTCACCCATCTTCGTCGTCATTAAGAAGGCATGGTAAAATTTTGCGGCATCCTTGTGTATATCAAAAAGAACCTGATGGGGATGCTGTCTTGATTGCGCCTGCTGATTAGTGGGGATGAATTCAGTTTGAAAACCAGCTTTTTCAGCAATAATTGCCACGGCATCAGCAAATGAAACGCCACGAAACTCCTCAATAAATTTAAAAACATCTCCTGATTTACCACAACCGAAACAATGATAAAATTGCTTATCTTCAACTACGTTAAAAGAAGGTGTTTTTTCCCCATGAAAAGGACACAAACCTAAATAATTACGCCCCGCTTTGGTAAGCGCAACCGATTCACCAATAATATCTACAATGTTAACCGATTGCTTAAGCTCATTTATTTTTTCTTTTGCTAACATCGGTTACCTCCATAAAATTCAGGGAATCTGCACATTTTAACATTCTTTATTGTATAATAAATTTCTTGAAAAGTAAAACTATCAAGTCGTTATAATTGTAAAAAAAAGAAAAGCGATTATAATAGAAAAGTAAAATATTTATGAAAGGACATATTTAGGATATGTTAAAAAATTTAAAAGCATTTTTGTTCAAACGCAATGTTATTGACCTTGCAGTCGCAGTTATCTTCGGTGCTGCATTCAAATCCATCATTGACTCATTGGTAGCTGATTTAATCACACCTTTGTTGTTAACTCCAGCATTAAAAGCTGCAGGTGCAGATAAAATTTCAGAATTGAGCTGGAATGGTGTTACTTATGGTAACTTCTTGAGCGCAGTAATCAACTTCCTCATCATTGGCACTATCCTCTTCTTCATTGTTAAAGCTGCAGAAAAAGCTTTCCCTAAAAAAGTTGAAAAACCAGCTCCTTCTGGACCAACTCAGGAAGAATTGCTTACTGAAATCCGTGATTTATTGAAGAAATAATTCTTGATTGGAGAGACAGGTGAATCACCTGTCTTTTTTTTGTTACCCAAAAAAGAAGATGTGAGCACTACGCGCACACCTTTATATTTTTAAAAATCAACATTAACCCTTATAACCATTTGGATTTTTAGATTGCCAATTCCATGTGTCTCGGCACATATCTTCAATTGTTTTTTCGGTTTTCCAATTGAGTTCAGCCAGAGCCTTGTCAGCATTTGCATAACAAGTTGCTACATCCCCAGGACGATGATCAACAATTTTATAAGGTACCTTAACTCCATTTACCTTTTCAAATGCTTGTACGAGTTCTAATACACTTGTTCCTTGTCCTGAACCTAAATTATAAGTATATACACCTGTCGTATCCGAAATCTTTTCAAGTGCTTTAATGTGCCCAAGTGCTAAGTCAACTACGTGAATGTAGTCACGAACACCTGTACCATCTACAGTATCATAGTCATTCCCAAATACACTCAACTCTGCCCGTTTACCAACAGCTACTTGTGCAATAAATGGCATAAGGTTGTTTGGAATACCAGCAGGATCTTCACCAATCAATCCTGATTCATGAGCACCAATTGGGTTGAAATAACGAAGAAGAGCAACACTCCATTCTTTGTCAGAAACTTCAAGATCGCGCAAAATCTGTTCCAACATCACCTTTGTATAACCATAAGGGTTAGTCGCACTTGTTAGCATATTTTCCACCAATGGTGATGGATTGTTCAATCCATATACAGTAGCACTGGATGAAAAGACAATTTTCTTAACTCCAAATTCAGCCATCACCTCTACCAGAGCAAGCGTTGACATGATATTATTTTCATAATACATTACTGGTTTTTCTACAGACTCACCAACAGCCTTGTATCCTGCAAAATGGATTGCTGCTTCAATCGATTCTTTTTCAAAAACCGAACGGAGAGCCGCCTTATCAGCTACATCCAATTCATAAAAAGTTGGTCTCTTTCCTGTAATCTCCTCAATACGATCCAAAACCAGAATACTTGAATTAGAAAGATTATCAACAATGACAACCTCTTTGCCCAATTTTATCAATTCAACAACTGTATGGCTACCAATATACCCAGCACCACCTGTTACTAAAATACTCATGCAAGACTCCTTTTTTCATGAACAAAATGACTTGACTCAATTCTACATACCTATTATAAGTTAGATAAGGTAAAATGTAAATAAAAAACAGCCCTAAAGCTGTTTTAAATTCAATTAGAATTTTTTGCGCTTGCGAGCTGCTTCTGATTTACGTTTACGTTTTACAGATGGTTTTTCGTAGAATTCACGTTTACGTGTTTCTTGAAGAGTACCAGCTTTAGTAACCGCACGTTTGAAACGACGAAGAGCATCATCAAGTGATTCGTTCTTGCGTACTACTGTTTTTGACATTTTTTTCACTCCCCTCAATTTCAAAGTCTTTATCATTTTACTATGAATGCATCCGTTTGTCAATCTTTTTTGATTTTAAATCATAAAAACCTGTCCTAGCTCAACTTGCCAATCGATTGCTTTTTCGAGACCACGCAAGCATTGCCCAGAAGAACACTTCGTAAAGAACAAAAAATAAAATAAAGCAATGCAAGAAAAATTCCTCAGGTAAAATATAAATGACAGGATCCTTGACTGGATCAAATAACCAAGTAGAATCACCAGGAAAAAGGACCGTATGAAAAAGAACAAAGAATTGGTCAAATCCCATAAGAAGCCCCATTAAGCCGATGACAACCGGTGCAAGCATCATCCACAACAAGGTTTTTTGAACCAACCAGCCATGACCTTTTAAAAGAATCTGTTTGATGAACAAGAAAAAAGCGGGAAAACTTAGAACAAACACACCTTGCGCTAAATGAAATAGTTTTTTCACATCAGCGAAATGTTTGAGACCATCAACTGAGGAAGAAAAGTTAGGCATGTCTAAAACTGTCTGAAATGGATTGGTTAAATAGTTCATCAAAATATTGAAATTATATGAGATGTCTGCCGATTTCATATAGACGATTTTTTCCAGCCCTAGATAAGAAATTTCAACAGGAAACACCAGCCATGCCAAATAAATGGTAGCAAGGATTGCACCCGACAGCACAAATAAAACCGTTCCGAATACTTGTAGTTTAGTTTTCATCAAAGCTCCATTCATCTAAACTATTCAACACATGGGTTGGCGCAATTGGTAAATGAGCTACTTCTTCTGGCTTCGTAAAACCAGTAAGTACCAAAAGGGTTGAAAAACCATTATCAATACCTGCCCGAATATCTGTCAAATAATTATCACCAACCATAATTGTCTGACTCTTTTCAGTTCCCAGTATCTCCAAGGCCTTATCCATAATGATGGATTTTGGTTTTCCAATGATGGCTGGTTTGATCCGAGTTGCAGCTTCTAATAGCGCCAATATTGAACCTGCTCCCGGTAAATGCCCACGCTCAGTTGGAATATTCAAATCTGGATTGGTGCCAATAAAGGTTGCTCCTTTTTGGATCGCTAATGTAGCAATCGTGAGTTTTTCATAAGTCAAATCAGTGTCTAGCCCAACAACGACATAGGCAGGATTATTTGTATCCTCAATGTAACCTGCCTCATAAATAGCTGATTTTAGCCCATCTTCACCGATTACATAAACGGTCTTGTCTTTACCCAAATCATTCATATAGTCGATGGTAGCAAGACTTGCAGTGTAGATGGTTTCGAGTGGCGTCACAATATTGAATTCCTCAGCCAGCATGGCCTGTATCGTTTCAGGTCTGCGGGTGGTATTATTGGTCACAAATAAATAGGGAATTTGTCGTTCCTGCAATCGATGTACAAATCGTTCCCCAGCTGGTATGCGCTTTTTCCCTTCATAAATTGTCCCATCTAAATCAATCAAGTATCCTTGGTACGTCATTTTTCCTCCTTAATCAAATCGTGTTTCCCAATGTTTGGCATGACTAGCTTCAAAACAAAGGGCTATTTGTTCTGGTGTATTTCTCCCTAAAGATAGCTGTGGCAAGTCGTCAAGTTCAAAATAAGCTGAGCCGATTGTTTCCAAATTTGGTTGAAATTCCCCACCAATAACCTTGCAAAGAATAAATACCTTTGTTACACGGTGTGCAGACTTGGTTGGATTATTCTTATGTTTGTCCAAAATCGCCACAACGCGTTTTGCTTCAACCTCGAGTCCCGCTTCTTCTTTTACTTCTTTAATCACATTATCCTTAACCGATTGATCTACGTCACACCAACCCTCTTATGTCAAGTAAATGACACTATTTTTCTACACTGAAAACACCCTTATTATACCACAAAGCTACTTTTTAAGAAAGAGACTCGCTATTACACAAGTCTCTCATTAGATTATCTATAGACAACTGTAAAAGAACCTTGGCCATTGACGACAATCCTCTCGATATGAGTGTCAACCACTTCCCTGGTCATTTTTTTGTCAAATGCTATATTTTCCCTACCAACTACCTTTAATTGTTCTTCTATTTCCATTATAGAATTATCTAAGTTCTGACGTTTTTCCATGTAAGTTTCTCTTGTCATCAAGCCCTCTTTATAGTCTTGAAAATGAGAAACCTTTTGAGTTTTCAGCCGTTCAGCTTCTCTTATAAGATTCGTTTTTGATAGCTTTGGAGAGTTCTTCGGCAACCGAGACTTTAATTCTTTCTCGATAGCCTCTTCTATTCTATCTATCCGACAGGACTTCATGGTCTGGCCTTGACTTCTACAGTAACGACAATAAAAATAATCATAGTTGTTATAGTGGCTATATCGAAGGAGACGATGCCCGCAATGTTCACAGATAACTAAGCCTCGTAATAAAACTTCTTCTGGCTGGTTGCAAGTCTGATTTTTCGGCCCACTAATGCGAGAGGCAAGTGATCGTTGAGCTTTGTCAAAGTCCTCACTTGATACAATTGCCTCATGATTATTGTCAAGACGTTCCCACTCTGATTCAGGCCGCCGAATCTGCTTACCATTTACCGTTGTTCTAGTATTAAACAGGAATGCTTAGAAGCAGAAAAATCTTATTTCTAATCTCCAACATAATGAGCAAATACTGAACCCCCAATTTGGGTTTCCTCCTTGAATTTCTTCCAAGACGAAGGTATTTAATTCAATATGTTTATCAAAATTTCATATCAATATCAGCCTCCAAATTTATTTCCTATGTCTGTTTTTTATCATGAGATATCTTTTGTATAACTATTCAACCGTTCAAGATGAATACTTTGCTGTACTTGACTTGATAATTTTTGGGGAGGTTAAAAACATTTAGCATACTTTGAAAATCTACAAATAGACCAAAATCGAATTTCTCAATCAAAAATCCAGTCTAAAAGATAACTGCATAATAGATAGATAAGAGGAGCTACCCCAGCAATGATTAGTTTCTGATTATTCTTTCGAAGACCGATTAGTATAACTACAAGGGGAATTATGAATAATAAAAGCGATAAAAGACTTTTATAATCCATTTATGATTGCCTTTCCGCTCCCAACAAGGCATCCTACTCCAGCCGCTGCACCTCCTGAAAATGCACCTCCGATAATAGCTCCACCTATACAGTGTCCTACAACTGATCCCCAATTAATTTGACCGCCAGTTACATTTGCTAAGTCAAGTTCATGTAGAACCTCAAAACCATTATACTGCTTCATGATATAAACTCCTTCCTTAGTTAAACTTATTACCAATCATTCCACCCATACATGCAAAGCCTCCTGCAATTGCCCCAACATGAGCTCCGACAAATGCACCTGGAAGTGCTCCAACACCTCCTGCTGGAGCTCCCCACAGAGCTCCACTTCCAGCTCCTGCCAATGCATATCCTCCCATGTCTTTTAAACAATCCTTACCAGAGTATCCACCCTCAACTGTCGAAAGAAGTTCAGCATCTAAAACATCAAATTTACAAATAGTTATTGTATTCATTGTAAATATCTCCTACCTAATATTTTTATTTTGTCGGGTTGCAACCTTGACAAGTCTAGTATAGCATTTCTTCAAAAAATAATTTCCCCATTTCCTGAACAGTCATTTAACTTTCCTAAATGGGAAGATTTTACCGTTACTTATTTATATTAATAAACCAAATCAAAAGTCACACCAATAATTTATATTAGTGTGACGACAAACAATATTAGAAACACCAAGTTTTATCGGACCAGAAAAGCTTATCTAGCCAATACATTAGTAACAATGATAAAACCAAACTCAACCAGTATACCCAACTTTCTAAGCCATACTTATCCAATAAATAGACATTCAGATAGAGCTCTAAACTTCCATAAAGAGTCAATTTAAGAACTCGCTTCATTCGCACCCGTTCCTCTAGATTTTTTAATTTATTATGAGTTAAATTAACAAGCTGGTAAAACTTTCCTTGGATAGGCTGGGATATAATCTACACAATTAGATTGTGGAGGATGAACAATTGTCATCCGACTTTTGATATATCTCTTAAATGCTATCTTTTGTTTTTTCTATACGGAATAAGAAGTATCAAACAAAAAGTTAGTAACGATCCTAATAACAAGACGTAGTCTTTGAATGTTTTTGGAAAAATTGGAAAAATAATTACTATCAAAAAGCCAAATGCCATTATAAAAGCAGCTAAATTAAACTTTCTCACTTTTATGAACCTATTTGCATAAAGCAACTGCAGCACCTACTCCTGCCATTGCCCCGCCAAATACACCTAAGGGGCCAGTAAGTGCTGCCCCTGCGAGAAATCCTCCTCCCGCTGCTGCCATAACTCCCCAAACACAATTATTTTTTGAAGCTCCTGCAGAAATATTTACTAGTTCTACCTCTTTTAATGTATAATACATTTTTAATTAATTCCTCTCTTTTAGTCAGCAATATTAATGTTTATCTACAAGCAATAATTGCACCAGCCGCTGCCCCGACTGCTGTACCAATAGCACCGGCCAATAGACCTCCTGCTAGTCCTCTACTACCACCCCAAAATGCTCCTCCAGCTATTGTAGCAACACTAAGCGTTGAAACTCCACCTTCAACAGTAGCAAGAGAATCAGTATTAAGCACGTTGAATTGTTCCATTGTTTTTGTCTCGTTGAAATTTTGATAAATCTAATATAACACTCTAGTGTCATATTTTTTCTAAAAATCTTGAAATGTCTTTTTTTCATCATGAAATGAATTTTTCCATAGATTTTCAACCACTCAAGATAAAAACATCAGCCGGAGCTGGTGTGTGGATAAAATCACTTCTCAAAAATGATCCTTTTATATTATGATAAGAAACAGAAAAATCCAATAATATTCAAAGTGAAAAGTGCTGGGGCAACTCTCTAAAAAATTAGATACTGAAACTATAAGAATTCCTGTAATTATAGCAGTTGAAACTACCTTTTTTCTTATCCATAATAATTACCATATTTCAATAGTTCCATTGACATAGACCATTGTGCCTTTTAACAGAAGATGGCTACTCTACCTCAAAAATCAATGATTGCACACCTATCATATTAGCTATGTCTTCTTCTGCTTAAATAACTATTGAATCTAAAACATCCGATACTACTGAGCTGAGTCATAGTAATTAAAAAAGTATTGTATCATGTCTCGGATAAAATTTAGTATTACAATTACTCCGATTATTGATTTAACTTTTTTTAATCCCACATCTTCTTTAGAATTACCAATAAAATGGATAATACACAGTATTAGAAAATATGGAAAGAAATCACTAAAAATGATTACTGAAATATCCTTAAGCATTATTTTAACAGATCTCCTGTTATTGATTTTCCGCCATTAACGACACAAGCTCCTAAAGCAGTCCATGGTCCACCAACTAGTCCAATTACCCCTGCGCCAATACACTGTGCCCCAGCAACGACCCAGTTTACTCTTCCACCACCATAGATAAGTTCTAAAGTTTCGTCTGGTAAATTTTTTTGCATATTCATACTATTTTCCCCCTAATATATTTCCAATACAGTAAATACTGCCACCTATTTGTCCTAGCCCGATTCCGATTCCTGCTCCTATAAGCCCTCCAGCTAGGGCTCCTCCAATTGCTCCTTCAGCCATTCCCCAGCCAATATCTGCTAGACATTTCCCGGCGGAATATCCACCTTCAACACTAGCAAGCTCAGTTGGATTTAAAGTAACAAATTGTTCCATTGATTTTGTATTCATAACGAATACCTCCTTATATAATATTTTTATTTGTCCAGTTGCAACCTCGACAAGTCTAGCATAGCACTTCCTCAAAAAATAGTTCCCCCATTTCCTGAACAGTCATTTAACTTTCCTAAATGGCAAAATTTTGTCGTTGAAGATGATGTAATGACCATTCGAGAATTATTTTTAGTTTGAGTCAATATCTCTTTTTTTCCATCCTGGACGTTTCCATGACCATTTAAGATTTGGACGCTTTTTTCTTTATTTTGGATTGAAAGAAATTATCTATCTTCTTCGCACATAAAATAAGCATTAAAAATATACCGAATAGTAATAGATCAATTATTGTTGTATTGGGAAAAAAATAACTAGAAAAATCTTTACACTAAAAATATAACAATAATATAAATTTATGTTTTCAGAAAAACTTCATGATTACTTTTCTTACTAAATCTTTTATAGGGTAATTCCCCCTAAACCCGATCCAACAATTCCACACCAGGAACCACACACTTAAACCTGATGCTGCTCCATGTCTCGCACCTTCAACAGATCCAGTCCTTGCTAACGCCCAAAATTCCGTCATGACTTTATCCGAAATAGCTCAAATCCACTTCGCTCTCTTGATTCAGACTTTGAATCGGTTACACTAAACTAGACAGAATTTATAAAGTGTTCTACACTAAAGAAAACAGGAGAAACAATATGTCTAGAAAAATACGCCGTCATTTTACAGATGACTTTAAACAACAAATCGTTGACCTTCACACTGCAAGTATGAAACGAAGTGCGCTTATCAAAGAATATGATTTAACCCCTTCTACCTTTGATAAGTGGGTGAGACAAGCTAAAACAATGGGCTCCTTCAAATCAATTGATAATATTACCGATGAACAGCGGGAGCTGATAGCTCTTAGAAAGCGAAACAAAGAACTTGAAATGCAGATAGACATCCTAAAGCAAGCGGCGGTGATTATGGCACAAAAAGGGAACTAATCACTGCTAACAAGGATAAATACAGCATTTCAGCCATGTGTCGTTGGTTGAATCTCCCGCGCTCTAGCTACTACTATAAAACCTCAGAACCAGTATCTGAAGCTGATCTTGAAGAAAAGGTGAAACAAATTTTTCTCGAGAGCCAATCGAGATACGGTGCCAGAAAGATCAAGCAATGTCTGGCTACAGATGGGATTATCTTATCTCGTCGCCGCATTCGTCGAATCATGAAGCGGTTAAATCTCGTATCTGTTTACCAGCAGGCTAGCTTCAAGCCATATGCTAAAGGGAAAAACGAAGCCCCTATTCCAAATCTCTTAGACAGACAGTTCCACCAAGAAAAACCACTGGAAGTGATTGTGACAGATTTGACCTATGTCCGTGTTGGTCAGCGTTGGGCTTATGTTTGCTTGATTATTGACCTCTTTAATCGTGAAATTATTGGCGTATCTGTTGGCTGGCAGAAGACTGCAGAGCTCGTCAAACAAGCCATTCAGAGTATCCCTTATGCTTTAACCAAGTCAATCTTTTCCATTCTGACCGTGGCAAGGAGTTTGACAATCAATTAATTGATGAGGTCTTAGAAGCCTTTGGTATCACCCGTTCGCTAAGTCAAGCTGGCTGTCCTTATGACAATGCAGTAGCTGAGAGTACCTACCGTTCCTTCAAACTGGAGTTTATTCATCAAGAAACCTTTCATTCACTTAAAGAACTAACCCTTAAAACCAAGAACTATGTCCACTGGTGGAATCATCATCGCATTCACGGTAGTCTCAATTATCAAACACCCATCGCTAAGCGAGTGACCGCTTAACAAAAAACACTTTATAAAAATTGTACAGAAAAGTGTTACCTTTTCAAATTATTATTCAAATCCTAAACAGTCACCGAAACGTCTTGAATGGTTTATCATAGACACAAAAAAGAGCAGTTCATTCTACTACTGCTCTTTCCATCTTTTTTCGCTGCAATCGCATTTGTAATTTTAGAGGCTCTATAATTTCTGTAGTGGGTAAATCCACTGTAGAGATTATGGAGCCTTTTTTAGTGTAGAAAAAAAGTCCCA
>NZ_JBMVJC010000044.1:0-13008 GCF_049893385.1 Streptococcus sp. VTCC 12905
TGAGCAAAAACAAAAGAGAACGTTTTTTACGTTCTCTAAATGTTATTTATTCAATTCTCCCAATTTAGGACACATACCATTTTTATCCCATCTCGATCAGCCGAAACCAGGCTCTATCAAGTGTACAATTAAAACTATATTGATACTAAAAAAGTAATGCGTTTTTAGGTAATATATAATGAAAAGAGTAAGGAGCTGACCCATGAATGATTCTGCCAAAACAAAACTACAATAAGCATTGATTCTCCTTTTAGACGAAGAGGAATTCGACCGCATTTCTGTCAGTAAAATTTGTAAAGAAGCCAGCGTTCACCGCTCGACTTTCTATAGTTATTACGATAATCAATTTGATTTATTAGAAGATGCCTATCAATACCTGACCCAACTGTTTTTCACAGAATTTCAACTTTATCATGAAAATTCTTCTGCGTATCTTGAGAGCAATTTGCTGAGTAATGCTCACCTCATTCCTTACTTGCTATTTGTTAAAGATTATCAAAAAATTTACAAGATTTATCTGAGTCATGAATTGGAATTTCATCATCAGGAACGCTTTGACAGCTTAGTGAGTAGGATTTTCACACCGCGTTACCAGGCACAGGGCATCCAAGATGAAACCCGCATTGCCTATATGTCTAGTTTCTTCTTAGTAGGAATCACGCAAGTAATTTCCAAATGGTTGAGAAATGATTGTGATAAGTCCATTGAAGAAATAGCCGATATTATACAAACCTGTATCACTAAAAAATATAGTCATTTAAATTAGCTTTGATACATCGTCACTTTCGGCATACCGTACTCTACGAAGTGACTTGTTTCGCAAGTCTTATTTCCAACCTAGAGCAGCCTCTAAGCTGTTCTAGCTACCTGCACCTCAGTTCCTTGTCTGAAAGCTAATTTATTCGACTATAATACTCTTGGAAAATTAAAATTATCTCTTGTCTCAGCCTTGATGAGTGAAAAGATCAAATGAAGATTTCAGCCTGATACCTTGAACTGAGAAAGTGACAGAGTTCTATCTTTGGTCTAATGTCTCGAACACAGCCCTCTATATTTCCAGCCTTCACCTATCTCCTAGATAGTCGAAGCTAAGTTACTTTTGATTTTCATTGATATAAATCGCAGAAAAACTGAGTCTCCCTCAGCTTTTTTGATTTTTCAAGGCCACAGTTACTGGAATAATCCCAATTATCAAAACAAGTCCTATTAGCCCCAATGCCAGACCAAGTACAAAGTTTCCAGCTGTAACAAGGGCAAAGCCCCCACCAAAGACTAATAAGGCAACGACACTATATACAACTTTTGCAACGAACCGAAAATCAATATTTGGTGCTCCTTTACCAGCTAACCGTCTTTGCAAAACCCATGATAGCAGAAACAAGCACAAGTCCAACTATAGCCAGTGGCATCCCAATAGAAGCCATCCCCCAATCTGGCAAGGTATAAAAATACATTCCTAATGCTAAGACTAATAAACTAACGGTATAGGCAATCAGACTCATAAAATCTCTTTTTTTCATCTTGTATCCTCTTTCTACAATTCATTTTTCGATGTGAATTTTATCGCAATCATCGTGCTCTGTTTATTCTTCATCACTCTTAGATAAGGAAAATTTTTTTGAACTAGCTGCGGCAGATAAACGAGCTTTAGCTTCTTCAATCGTTTCATTATCTTTGGTAAAAGAGGTCTCAATAATTTTATCTGATACTTTATTAAAACCAGAAACCACAGCATCTTCCGTTGCCTTATACCCATTCATAACTGCTTTTTCAATCACTTTATGGGTACCGACAACCTTCTCTGCTATTTATTCATTTGCTTCTATTAGTGACATGATGTTGTCCTCCTTTATTGATTGCTACTAGTATAACTTAATCATAAAGAAACTAGAACGACAACTTTTAGAAAAAGTGTTGGATGCCATTGTACGAATAAACTATTTTTAACTCTTCGAAAAAAACCGAATGTACAAAACCTTGATGAATGAGAGGAGAGTGGATAAAATTCGACTAATACCCTTCGAGAATCAAAATCAGGCGTTGTTGACTTGATTTGATGAGTGGGAGTGGGAAAGAACTCGACCAGTCTAAAAAGAGTTCGTCAACAATTTTTCGTTTTAAGTTGTTGAGCTGAAACAGTCTATCCCAGACTTCAATTTATGTGAGCTGACTGCCTTCAGCTTATATCTCCAACTTTAAAAGGTCTCCCAGACCTTTTAAACTCCCACCCCCGCACAGCTCCAACAGTCAGAGTAGTGACTGTTGGAGGTTGGAAATGAAGCGAACTCGTTCGCATCAGCCGTAGTGGTCAGATTTAGAGTGTGAAACACGAACTGCTGAGATTTACTGTGCAAATCTTATCTCCTACCCTTAACAGTCTCCCAGACTGTTAAAGCCAATCAACCACTGCGCTGAGATGTTGACACAAACTCTGAGAAGCGAGGCTGGACTTTCTGCCCAGCCTCAGCCTATTACCTTGAAACAAAATAGTAACAGGGTTCTATCTGCATCAGAGCGAAACGAACTACGTTCGCCTATTTCCAACCTCCGAAGGTTCCCCGAACCTTTGGAGCAAGTCATATTTTGATTTTCATTGAGTATAAATGGTTGTCGGCAAACTATTTTAATTTTCTTCAAATATTTTAGGTCGTTGAAATCATTTCAATAGAGCCCAAAAAAGTCGAATGTTTCCATTCGACTTTCTTAATCTTTCTGTTCGAGAGCACGGAGCATTTGATCAATTTTGTTTCCATACTCTATTGATTGATCTTTTTCAAAGACCAAATCAGGAATCTTATAAAGTGTCAACTTACGACCAAGTTCCCTTTTAATCGTTCCTGTTGCTTTTTCCAAACCAATCTGTGCTTTTTGATTGTCGGAAGCCAAATCACTCATTATTGTGTAGTACACTTTGGCCATCGATAAATCACCAACCATCTGAACATCAGTGATGGTTACACCTTGCACACGGGGATCACGGACTTTCTTTTGTAAAATCTCATTGACTTCACGCTTGATTTCCATCCCAACACGGTCTGTACGAAAATGGTTTGACATATTCTTTTCCTTTCTAACAGGATAGAAAATCTGAGTTGCCTCAGCTTGAATAATCCAAGTAAGACGAGACTAGGCAGAAGCTCAGTCTTACAAAAATCAAGATGAATAAATCATGAACTGTTCTTCAATGATCTTATTTTTTGATTTCTTCCATGATATAGGCTTCAATCGTATCATCAACTCTCAAGTCATTGTAATTTTCAATCATCAATCCACCTTCTTGAGCATTACCGACTTCTTTCACATCATCTTTATAATGCTTCAAGCTTGCTAATTGACCATCGAATACAACAACTCCATCACGAATAACACGAACACTTGAATCACGGGTAATTTTACCACGAATGACCATGAAACCACCGATTGTTCCAACTTTAGATACCTTAAAGGTTTCACGTACGATCGCTTCACCAATGATTTTTTCTTCGTATTCAGGATCAAGCATCCCTTTCATCGCATCTTCCATCTCTTCGATGACCTTGTAGATAATGCTATGAAGGCGTACTTCAACATCGTCAGTTTCGGCTTGACTGCGCGCTTCTGCAGTTGGACGAACGTTGAAACCAATAATTAATGCATTGGATGCCGCAGCCAAAGTGACATCTGATTCATTAATGGCACCAACTGCTGAATGGACGATATTCACTTTGACACCTTCTACTTCAATTTTTTGAAGTGATGATGCGAGTGCTTCTACAGAACCCTGTACGTCAGCTTTAATGATAACATTAACAGACTTAACTTCACCTGCTTTAAGTGTATCAAAAAGGTTTTCAAGACTAACACGTTGTGTTGCTTGACGTTGCTTGAGAAGGGCACGTTTTGCACGTTCTTCACCAGCTGCACGAGCAGATTTCTCATCTTCATAGACTGCAAAATGATCACCAGCCATTGGTGCTTCATTCAATCCTGTGATAGAGACAGGTGTAGATGGACCAGCAACCTTCACACGACGTCCAAGGTCATTGGTCATGGCACGAACACGACCAAAGGTATTCCCTGCAACAATTGGATCCTGCACATTCAATGTTCCTTGTTGGACTAGTAGGGTAGCAACCGCACCTTTTCCTTTATCCAAGTGAGCTTCAATAACTGTACCGATTGCGCGTACAGTTGCATCTGCCTTCAGTTCTTGAATTTCAGCAACTAACAGAACTGTTTCCAACAACTCATCAATATTTTGATTGAATTTGGCAGAGATTTCTACAAATTCAGATTCACCACCCCATGCAGTTGAGATAACTCCATGTTCTGCCAATTCACCAATCACACGCTCAGGATTAGCACCTGGTTTATCAATCTTGTTGATGGCAACAATAATTGGAACATTCGCAGCTTTTGAGTGATTGATTGCTTCAATCGTTTGTGGCATAACACCATCATCTGCAGCAACGACTAGAATAGTCAAGTCTGTAACAGATGCTCCACGCGCACGCATAGAAGTAAAGGCCGCGTGTCCTGGAGTATCTAAGAAGGTGATTTTCTTACCAGCTTCCTCAATTTGGTAGGCACCGATATGCTGTGTGATGCCACCAGCTTCCCCTGTAGCCACACGAGAATTACGTAGGGTATCCAACAAGGTTGTTTTACCATGGTCAACGTGTCCCATAATGGTCACAACCGGTGGACGTTCTGTCATTGCGTCCTCATTAAGATAGCCTTCTTCTACGAAGAAACGCTCGATATCTGCGTTATCGACCTCAACCTTTTCTTTCGGTTCAATACCATAATTAACCATGAGGAGCTCGATAGTATCTCCATCAAGAGATTGGTTCTGAGTTGCCATTACGCCCATAAGGAAGAGCTTTTTCACGATTTCAGCAGGCTCACGTTTGATCCGTTTAGCAATCTCAGCAACGGTCATGCCAGCTGTATATTCAAACTCCGTTGGCAATTCATGGAACTTGCGTTCTGTGACAGGCTTAATAGGCTGATTTGTCTTGCCTTTTTTGTTTTTCTTGTTGTTATTCCAGTTACTTGTTCTTTGATTTCTCACTTGATTTTGACTATTTCGATTTCTTTGTTGTTTTCTAGGACCATCTTCTTCGTCACCAATGAAGTCACGTTTTTTATTTGGTCGAGCATGTTTTTTAGGACGGGTATCTACAGTAGTTTCTGCCACTTGCTCTGATACTGTTGCAACTGGTGTAGGTTTCACAAATGGTTTGCTTTCTACAACCGGTTCTTCGAACTTAACTTCTTTTGGCTTCTTAGGTTGCTTCTTAGCTTCTTGAGCCTGACGGAATCGTTCTTCACTTGTACGAGCAAAATCTGCATTCTGCTCTGCTTTTAGAGCAGCTGCACGGGCTTTGAAATCAATCTTAGGTTTCTCAACCTTTTTGACTTCTTGTTTACGGCCGAACCCATTCTGTTGACCGGACCGGTTGTCCTGACGACGGTTATCTCGTCCTTCACGTCGGTCAGCAAAACGATTTTCCTTCCGATCTTCTGTTCGCTTGTCGTGACGTGGTTCGCGGGGATCATTTCGTTCATTTCGATCATTATTTGGTCGTCCTTGACCCTGTTGACGGTTATCACGACGTTCTTGACCATTCTTAGCTTGTTGACCAGCTTTTCCTTGTTGGCCTTGAGCTCGTTTAGCTGCCTGTTCTTTGGCACGTGCTTCACGCTCAGCTTTAAAGTTGCGACTCTGTGGTCGGTGCGCAGTAGTTTGTGTACCTGTTACTTTAGGCACTTCTTTTGATACTGGCTCTGAAGTAGCGACTTTTTCTACTTTTGCAGTTTCTACTTTTGGTGCTTCTTTTGATACTGGCTCTGAAGTAGCGACTTTTTCTACTTTTGCAGTTTCTACTTTTGGTACTTCCGCAACTCGAGTAACTGCTTCTACAGAATTAGCTTGGACTGGTTGCTTCGCTCCAAAACTTTCCGCCAGACGTTTTGCACTTGCATCATCCACACTAGAAGCGTGGCTTTTTACATCAAATCCCAATTCTTGAGCCTTAGCAACAACTTCCTTGCTGCTGACGCCTATTTCTCGGGCGATTTCATTCAATCTCTTCTTAGACAATGCCTTGTCCTCCTGTTCTATTCCATAATAGACCTCATCTTCTTTGTAAATCCAGCGTCTGTCACTGCAATGACTTTTCTAGCCTTGCCGACAGCTGCACTCAATTCCAGTGTTGAAAACACTGTTACAACTTCTACTTGAAAGGTATGACTTTTATCTGTTACTTTTTTGCTTAAATTTCCAGCCGCATCGTTGGCTAAAAATATCAACTTTGCCTGCCCTTTTTGGATTGCTTCAACAACCAAGTCCTCACCAGAGGTGAGACGACCAGCACGCTGCGCCAATCCCAATAGATTTAAGATTTTCCGTCTCTTATTCGAGTCCAAGTTCTCTCCTCTTGACCTTATGATCAACATAGGCAATCAACTCATCATAAAACTCCTCAGCTACTTCCATACTGAAGGAACGGTCGAAAACATGACGTTTTTTCGCCTGAATTGCTTCCTCATTATCGAGCTTAATATAGGCTCCACGCCCATTTGCCTTGCCAGTTGGATCGATAAATACTTGGCCTTCTTTATTTTTTACAATACGGAGCAAATCCCGTTTGTCGATGATTTCACCGGACACCACAGACTTGCGCAAGGGTATTTTTCTAGCTTTTGCCATGGTTGCTCCTTTTGCCTTATTCTTGTTCTTCTGCGACTTCTTCTAGAACTTCATCCGTCGCATATTGCTCAGCTTCAAATGCTTCGTATTCTGATGCTGACTTGATGTCGATACGGAATCCTGTCAAATGTGCTGCCAAACGAACGTTCTGGCCACGACGACCAATTGCCAATGATAACTTATCATCTGGTACAACGACTGTAGCATGTTTTCCATCTTCAGTATCAAACAATACTTGATCAACTTCAGCAGGTGCAAGCGCATTGTAGATGAACTCAGCTTCGTCAGCTACCCACTCGATAACGTCAATATTTTCCTCAGTAGGAATCATGCGGTCATTCTTAGCATCATAACGAGCTGGATGGAATTTGCTAGTGATTTTCTTAATATTTGAACCACCACGACCAACGATAGTACCAATAGCATCTACATTTGGATTATGGCTACGAACAGCCACTTTCGTACGGTCTCCAGCTTCACGGGCAACACTCATGATTTCAACTGTTCCATCGTATACTTCAGGAATTTCCTGTTCCATGAGGCGTTTGATCATTTCTGGATGGCTACGGCTGACAAATACGTTAACACCACGACCATTGTCTTCTACTTTGTAGACATAGACTTCGATGCGATCATGAGATTGGAAAACCTCACCAGGAATTTGATCCTGTTTTGATAACTGAGCTTCAATTGTACCAAGGTTGACATAGATAAAGCGATTGTCGAAACGCTCTACCGTACCTGACATGATTTCATTTTCATGTTGCTTGTAAGTATTGAAGGTAATGGCACGCTTTTGTTTGCGCATTTTTTCCATGATGGTTTGTTTAGCTGATTGAGCAGCCACACGCCCAAATTCCGCTGGGTCTTCTTGGAATTTAATTTTGTCACCCATTTCATAAGCTGATGAAATAGCCAAGGCATCTTTTAGACTAATTTCTAGTCGGCTATCAAATACTTCATCTACTACTTCACGAACAGTAAATACATGGAAATCGCCTTTTTTCTCGTCAAATTCAATCACTGCTGATTCTGATTGACCATAACGGCGTTTATAAGCTGAACGAAGTGATTCTGTTACAGCATCAATGATGTCCGCTTTGTTAATACCCATGTCTTCCTCTAAAATACTGAAGGCTTCTAGCATTTCTTTACTCATGTTGTTTTCCTTTTGCGCTCAAAAGGTCCTTTCTTAAAGTCTAAAATCCATTAACATACTCTAATACGATTGAGTATCGCAACCTATTACAATTTGACAGCCAATCGGGCCTTAGCCACCGTCTGGTAAGGAATCGTCACTTCCTTCTTGCGGGTTTTATCCATATATTCCATAATCAGGTCTGTTCCATCAAAGGAGAGCAAAGTCCCTTCGAAAACCTTGATTTTATCAATTGCCTGATAGAGCTTGACATGGATGTACTTTCCAACTGCCTTTTCAACAGCATCTGCCGTTTTTAAAGGACGTTCCAAACCTGGACTTGTTACTTCCAACATATACTGCTCCGGAAATGGGTCCGGCTTAATCGTATCCAAAATTGGACTAATGACTTCTGACAAATCTGCCGTATCTTGAAGAGAAATCCCCCCCTCTTTATCGACAAAAATGGATAAAACGTAGTCACCGCCCATCTTACCATATTCCACATCTACCAACTCATACGGAGCTTGAATTGCGGGGGTAATTGCTCCTGTGACCAAATCAATAATTGATGACATAAACACCTCCTATTTCTGCAGTAGGTAGAAATAGGTTTCCAAATAGTCATCTCTACCATTGGATAACCATATTCCTTGTTTACCGCACCCTATACACACACAAAACCTTCTATTTACATGTATAAATCAGTGTATAGGGAAAGGGTTGACTGACGCCAACCCCCTTTCTCATTATTAACTCTTATTATTCTAACATATCTCTCATTACTTGTAAAGGAAAATGATGGAAATGAACTAATCTGCTATTCATTTTCACTCCTCAAAATCTTTTCTTTCTTTATATCCTCTTCATATCCTCTCCCATAGCAGATACTACCTGTGCATGAAGTCCATCCATTCTATAATTTAGCCCATCATATTCTTCAAAATTTACTTTCCGCTTTTGGATAAATGAACTGGTCGAAACATAGGTAAACAAAATCAAACCGAGCAAAACAGGTATCGCTAAAATCAGTGCTACAAGAAGTGGCTTAATTTGTAAAGCATCAGCTACTAGCTTCACATCCCCATCGACATTAGAAATACGATGACCACGAACCAGCAGTCGGTGAGCATTAATTCCATAAGGAGTACAAGTTTCCAACGTACAATAATCCTCATCATTCACCATCGTCAAATCGGTTAAATTTGTCGGAAAAACAACTCTTATTTGATCAACCTCATATGTCAAGGTCTCATTTATAATAAAATGAAACAAAAACAGTACATCTGTGGTATAATGTACTTATGGCATATTCATTAGATTTTCGTAAAAAAGTTCTCGCATACTATGAGAAAACTAGCAGTATTACTGAAGCATCTGTTGTTTTCGATATTTCACGCAACACCATCTATCAATGGCTAAAATTAAAGGAGACTACAGGCGAGCTACATCACCAAGTTAAGGGAACCAAACCGAGAAAAGTTGATAGAGAAAAATTAAAGAACTATCTTGATGCTCATCCAGATGCTTTTTTGACTGAAATAGCTTCTGAATTTGGCTGTCATCCAACAGCTATTCATTACGCTCTCAAAGCTATGGGATATACTCGAAAAAAAGGAGCTGCACCTACTATAAACAAGACCCTGAGAAAGTAAATCAGTTTCTTAAAGAATTTAATAACTTAAGTCACCTGACACATGTTTATATTGACGAAACAGGGTTTGAGACCTATTTTCATCGAGAATATGGTCGATCTTTGAAAGGTCAGTTAATCACAGGTCAAATCTCTGAAAGAAGATTCCAGCGGATATCTTTAGTTGCAGGTCTAATAAACGGTGAGATTATAGCCCCGATGACCTACAAAGAAACCATGACTAGTGACTTTTTCGAAGCTTGGTTTAAAACATTTTTACTACCCACTTTAGATAAACCATCTGTTATCATTACGGATAATGCAAGATTTCATAGGATGAATAAGCTAAAAGAGTTATGCAAGGAGCAGGGTCATAGACTTTCACCACTTCCACCTTACTCACCTCAGTATAATCCTATTGAGAAAACTTGGGCTCAAATCAAAAAACACCTCAGAAAAGTATTGCCAAATTGCGATACTTTTCTTGAGGCACTTCTGTCCTGCTCTTGTTTCAATTAAAAATACTAATCAGGCTTGTTAGAAAGTTCTATTGACTTCCCCTGTAGGCAGGTGCCAAGGAGGACTTTCGCCTTAGATACACAACATACACGCCACGCAACAAAAAAACCCAGCATTTCGCTAGGTTAGAGATGTAAAACGAATTACGCTTTGTTTGCTGAATATAATTTAAATATTCTTGGTTCTTCCTTTAGCATCTTAATACCCATTATTAAAGGATTCTTAATTATTAGTAATATAACTTAGTATCACTAAAATTCTTCATGTTTCCTCAAAATTGGGGGCCAATTCGGGGCAAGAATCCTAGTTATGGATACTTCATTTCTTAAGACCTGGTTGGAAAGATATTTCTTTGAATAAATTTCAAAAGCTTGTAATATCAATGTTTCCACAAGTTTTCAAAACTCACAATTCATCCAATTCCAACTAATTTCATCTGAATGGTGTGAACTTTATCCTAAAAATACACGAATTGATCTGATAAATACTAAAAGTTCACACCATTAGTTAAATTATTTTTTGTTACATACATTTTTTTTAGATGATAGACCTCCTAATTTATTTCTTATAGCATTTGAGCAAACCTCCGTTATCAGAAAACAACCAGAAAGAAAAACGCAAAATTTATATTTTCTTTCTTGTTGATTTTTTATAAATTGAATTTACAGTAAAATATTTTAATGTACTTTCTTTCATCTAAAGAAAAATCTCGTATTCATCAATTTTATTTTGTTATAGGTAAGAAAGAAGAACAAACAAGAAAAACACGGCATAAAAACCTATTCAGTTCATCGTCCTCAATCCTTGTCTGCTTCAATTTCTTTTACGAGATCGTTTTGTGAATTTTTTTCAGAGAGTTTTTGATCGATATACTTGTCAATGTTTTCGTAAAATTCCTTGGTCGTCTCACTATCTAATTTTGTCGAATTATGGACTTGATTGACTTTCAATTGAACAGATTGAATACCGTAAGAGGCTTGTTTTTGGCGAATTGTTTCTAATTCTTCTTTTGAAATTGGATCTCCAACAACCGTCAAGACCAATTCATTATTCCTTGACTTGTAGAGTTGATTAATGACCGTATGATTGGCGAACTCTTTTCCTACAAACTGTTTGATCCCTTCTTTTCGCGCTTGATCCATCGTCAGAGTGACTGCTGAATAGCTTGCTGGAAGGACCAATAATACAATCAAGAATATCAACCCAATTCTCATTTTAATGTTTAGCTCTTTAAATGAACTTAAGGGAGATTTTCTCATCAAAATTCTTGTTCCAATAATATTGGTTAGCATGATAAAGACACAGTTGATCAAGAAAAGATAGAGAGCCCCAAATAAATATCGTACATTTCCATTAGCTAAACCATACCCCGCAGTACAGATAGGTGGCATTAGAGCTGTTGCGATGGCTACTCCTGGCACGATATTGTTTGCTTCTTTTTTCCTTGAACCAATGACACCTGCTATCCCACCAGCAATAGCAATGACAACATCCCAAATGGTTGGAGAGGTTCGTGCAATCAACTCGCTACTTGCGTAAGATAAGGGAGAAATCCAGAAATACAGAGTCGATACAAGCAAACTGACCAATACTTCAGTAAATAAAACCTCTAGAGATTGTTTGATTAAACGTGTATCAAAAATTGCTAAACCGAATCCCAGTCCAACAATCGGTGTCATAAGAGGGGAAATCAGCATGGCTCCAACAATGACAGCTGTTGAATTCATATTTAGACCTATAGAGGCAATAAAAATCGCACACATCAAAATCACTGTATCACTTAATCGAACATGAAGGTCATCATATAATTTCTCTCGGTATTCACGTGTTGAATAGTTTCCGGTCATTGGTTATTCCTTTTATTTCATATAATTTGTTTCCGCATGGATGATCGTAAAAAGACTTCTGTCCATTCTTACATATTTTTAATTTTCACCTGTAATTCTTTTGAACATTATCTTTTAAATATCTATCAGACCATCCTTGACATTATATCAAAATTTTACAGTCTTTCTCTGAAGAAATCAATTAATTTAAATGATAGAGAATTGTGATGCTTTACGTGCTTTCTTAAGACCTGGTTGGAGCATTGTTTATTTCAACTAATTTCAAAAGCCTTTAAAATCAACGTTTTCATGAATTTTCAAAATCCATAATTTCATCCAATTTCAACTAATTTCATCAAAATAAGGTAAATTTTCAAGCAAATTAAGCAAAATCGAACCAGAAAATACAAAAGTTTACCTTATCATGATTCAAGAAAATAGGAGCAACTAGTAGTATTCACTTTTATTTTTTGTATATATCATGTATAATGTATTTACAAATGCAGGAGGTATATCCGATGAATGTTTTATTACGCAAAACAGGTAACAGCACTGTTATCACTATCCCAAACGCTATTAAAGAAGTACTTGGTGCAGAAATTGGTGAAGAAATCGAATTCGTCACTTCAGGAAATAATGTCATCATCCGTAAAGCTGAACCAACATTTGACTTTGACAAAGAGTTAGAAAAAGCTATGAGCCAATACGATGAATTATTGAAAGAGTTGGTAGATAAATGAAATACCTATCCGCTGAAGACATTATCAAAATCAATGTCATGGTTATTGGAAAATATTCCCCAAAGGAGCCAGTTGGGATAGCTGATCCAAATAGCCTTCAGATGATAGTTGAGCAGCCCAAACAAGAAATTTTTGGAAAAATACTCTATCCCGACATTTTTAGTAAGGCTGCTATCACCTGGATAAACCTAATCAAGAAACATCCATTTAAGAACGCCAACAAGCGAACTGCCGTGCTTGCTTTACACATGTTTCTAGCAATGAATGGATATCAATCCAATCTTTCCTTAAACGATGGACTGGAAAAAACGATTGACATTGCTACTTTTCAAGGTGACTTCGAGGAATTAAAAGATAACATTATCCAGTTCTTGAAAAAAGGGCTCTTTGTCAACTGTAGTGGGTAGATGAAAAGCTAACACCTAGAGAGGACGAACTTCGTCCTCTCTTTCTTTATG
>NZ_JBMVJC010000045.1:0-11757 GCF_049893385.1 Streptococcus sp. VTCC 12905
TCATTACTCTGTCCTCTCTGTCTTTTTTCTCAATTTTACACTAAAATAGATTTTTTGGAAAACTTTGCAACAGAACCCCTAAAACCATGGATGAACGAACAAAAAATCTCTCGTATTTTGTTTGTTCATCCACTAAAAATATGCGAACAGTATGGCTTCATTCAATCCTGTTCTTATAAGTCAAAAGCATTGAATCGTCCAAGGACGATTCAACAAAAAAAGTAGTCGTTTTTGGACGACTACTAAGTTCTAAACATTCATTACCCAAAATCAATTTGGTCTAACATCGTTTCTCGACTAGCTTGATCTAATCCAAGATACGTTAAGGTCATGGCTTCACTTGAATAGTTTAATAAATGCATCACTAAGCCAATATTATAGTTTGACTGGGTATAGACCCGATAAGCGCCTGTTTTACGCATGGTATGCGTTCCTAGATAGTTAATTCCTAAAAGATCACCAACTCGTGCCATAATCTTATAAAACTGTTTCTCGGTAATAGGACGATCAGGACGAGAAGTTGAAGGAAATAACCACTCTGAATTCATGTTTTGTTGGATTAGCCATGCATGATAAAGCATTAAATCTTGTTGGACAGGTTTTAAATATAACGTATTTCCATTACCTGTTCTTTGATCATGAATAAATGCAGTTTGTTTGACTGTTCCATCAAGATTAAAGACATCTGTTTTCTTTAATTTCATGACATCACTTACTCTAAACAAGGTCGCTTTCCCAACTTGGAAAATTGTATAGTTGCGACGACCAGCACGAAAACTATCAAGTAGTGTATCCTGCACCATTTTTAAGATATTTGAATCTTTGATATTTTTAAAAATTTTTGTACATTTTTGAAGTTAGGTCAAGCAATGCTCCAAGAAGTTCATTATGTTCACCAATCATATCATATAATTGGTCTTCTGATAAAACACCGCATTTTACTGGGATTTTTTCAATTTCCATATATTCAAACCATTTTTCGCTACCATAAAAATTGTTTAATTCAATATAGTTATTGTAAATTGAGTTAAATTTCTCAACACTATCAATTAAATTAGTTAAGGCTGGCATAAAATTGTCATATTTGTTTTCCATTTGTTGAATCAGCTCTATATCTTTGTTATCCATTTGAGAATCCTCTCTTTTTTAGCAATTATCTCATAAAGCAATTTTTAATGCAATCATTAGTATTTAATAAAGACCCGAATTGCTAGTTGATTATTTAGCCATGATTTGATACCCGATAGAATATCTTAAAGTCTCTGGTTCCAGTGATTTAGCTGATTTTAACAGTAAAGAATACGCTAAAAGTATCATCTCTAATTTCAATTGAAAACCTTGGAACCTTGGGGCGAACGACTTTTATAACGCTCAGCTCCTAGATTTGTCAAAAAAGAAAAAACTCGCTCAATCACTTTTCTACGTTTTGAAAAATTAGGGAAAAGGATTTTCTTTTGCTTCATGTTCTTCCTGACAGGTGTAATTAGATCAATTCCTTTTAATTCCAGGCTATCATGCAGTGACTGACCTAGATATCCCATATCTCCAAGGACTGTTGGTGTCCCAAATTGACTCAACACTTCCTCGGTCATTGAACTATCAGCCATTGAAGCAGGGGTAATTGTGTAGTCTATGACATAGCCCGATTCACTGACTAAAGCATGACATTTACATCGGTTCTGTTGCAAAGTTTTCCAAAAATAACTCACGGGCTGCGGCACATGACTACTCAACAGATTATCCAAAAATGGCAAAATCAGAATGGCCAGTCCCAAGTACAAGGTCAGCATATTCGCCAACGTATGACTCTCATGACGCCACTTGATCCACGCATTCCATAAGAGCAAGAAAGCTTGTAAGGTAAAAATCAGCCCAATCAACAGGATCAGCAACACAAACAACGTTCCACTGATAATGATCAACCAGTGGATATTGCTACCTAAAATTGTAATCGCCAGCATGGTTAAAAACGAATAGAAAAATAGCGAAAACCAAATACCGTTACCTAGGCGAACCTTATCGCGATGATAACACCAACCAAAAATGGTTCCAAATATAAGTGGTACTAACCAGCCCCAGTAAAACATTTCTGGAACTGGAACCCAAACCGCTGCGTCATTCACATCAATACCCCCGCATTAAGTTTTATTTCAGCTTCCATCATAGAGGACTCCCCGCGGGACTGCAATCAGGAGTCATTACTTCAACTGTTTTTGTTCATTATAGAAATTATGGTAAGTTAAATAGCACGCAATGATTGACCCCAAACTAGTCGCTGATAAGAGCATGAACGTGACCATAATTTGATACTTAATGGCCCGTACTGGATCGACCCCTGCAAAGACCAAACCGGACATCATCCCTGGCAGATTGACTAGACCCACAGTCTTTGCCGAATCAATGGTTGGTGACATCCCCGTACGAATCGCTTCACGCACGATGGCAATCGAAGCATCAAGTAGACCAGCCCCTCACGCCAACCGTTCAAGCACACCTTGCCGCTGGTCAGGAAACTGACTATTGAGGCTGCGATAAGCCAGCCCAATTGCGACCATTGAATTCGACGCAATCATACCAGAAATGGGAATCATTTGCGATGGCACAAACTTAATCGCACCAGATAGCACGAGAACGCCGAGTGTTACCCCCGTACTAACAAAAATGGCTAATAACGAAATGGCTAATGCATGGTCAATCCCCGGACCCCGTTTTTTCGCATTCCAAGCCGCATTGAAGATAATGAAGCCCATCATCGCCGGCGTTAGCCAAAAATTGTTGACTCGGAAAATATACTTTAGCAAGTAACCCACGATAAATAGTTGTACAACAGCCCGCACGACACCAATGACGATGTCCCTATCCAAGCCAAGTTTCTGCCACAAACTAATTCCTAACGCGACGAGCACTAACATTGCCGCCAAAAATAGCGACGTATTATTAACTACTAAATTCATCCGTGTACCTCCAATCTGCCAGCAACCACTTTCGCTAATTGATCTGCCGCAGCAATCTCTGTCGCATCATGAGTAATCATGATCGTCGTCACGTGATCCTGTGTCTTTCCACATGCTATTATGGAGGTTAACACAGTTCACAGAAAAACGAGGTCAAAATCAAACTTATGCCACAATCGGTTCTGATGCGAAGTTTGAAAATCAAACGCGCCCTCTCTGAACTCCAAATATCTTAGCCTGTTATTCCCATTAATATCTTGATTTCAGTAGACACCGAAAAGCCGAAGAGCGTTCCATTTCTTCGGTTCTTTCTATATATTCCTCGAAGGGTCTCCATGCCCTTAATCGTGGAAGAGGCTGTGCGGAGACTCTGATAAAATTTATTTCGTCGTTTAATAGGTCGATGGTCTTGTTCTATTAAATTGTTAAGATACTTCACAGTTCGGTGCTCTGTCTTAGTATATAAACCCACACTCTGTAACTTTCTGAAGGCGAAGCCAAGAGAAGGTGCTTTATCGGTCACAATTGCTATCGGCTCACCAAACTGTTTATGGAGTCGTTTTAAGAAAGCATAGGCTGCTTGCGTATCCCATTTCTTTCGTAACCAGATATCTAAGTTTAAGCCGTCCGCATCAATTGAACGATAAAGATAATGCCAACGTCCCTTAATTTTGATATAGGTTTCGTCCATTTTCCATGAATAGAAGGATTGTCTATTTTTCTTCTTCCAAAGATAATAGAGGACTTTGCTGTACTCTTGCACCCAACGATAAATCGTAGTATGACAAACATTTATTCCACGATCATATAACAATTCCTGAACTTCACGATAGCTTAGATTGTAACGCAGGTAGTAACCAACAGCGACAATAATGACGTCTTTTTTGAATTGTTTGCCTTTAAAATGATTCATTACTCTGTCCTCTCTGTCTTTTTTCTCAATTTTACACTAAAATAGATTTTTTGGAAAACTTTGCAACAGAACCGCCAGTCCTAAAAGGAGGCCGGTCGAAATAGTGCTAGTTGAGTAGACCACATTTTCTAGCAAAGTCATCAAAAGAAGGTGTTTTTTCTCCAAACCCAGAATACTATAGACACCGAACTCTTTTGACCGTTGCTTGATGACAAAACTATTGGCATATAAAACCATAATAGCAACTGCTAACATGACCACAATCATACCAAACCCCAACACTTGGGTCACTCCATTTGCTCCCTTGACTTGACCTAAATCAGGATGAAAAGCTAATGATGCAAATATATAAGAAATTGCTGTGGAAACAATGGTCATTATTGCGTATGGGTAGTAGAGACGACGGTTCTTTTTTAGATTGGTTAGCGCCAATCGAAAGCATAGTCCAAACATACTACTCACCTCGATTCGCCATAAGAGTCAGAGTATCTGATATCAACTGAAACATCTCTTGACTGGTCCGCTCACCTCGGTAGATTTGGTTATAGAGAATACCATCTTTGATAAATAAAACCCGTTTTGCCCGACTTGCTGCAGCTGTCGAATGGGTTACCATCAGAATTGTTTGCCCCTGCTGATTAATTTGTTCAAACCAGAGTAAACTCTACTCACCAACAAAATCTTAGGTTCTTCTCAAAAGTCCTTGTATTTTTGCTAAAAGTACTGTCATTTCAAAGGGTTTGGTCACAAAGTCATCCGCTCCCATATTAATCGCCATGACAATATCCATTGGCTGATCATGCGAAGACAAAAACATGATGGGGACACGAGAGGTCTTACGGATTTCCTGACACCAATAATAGCCGTTAAAGAAAGGAAGACTGATATCAAGTATAATCAAGTGAGGTTGAAAATCGTCGATTAGCTTCAAAATCGTCTGAAAATCCTTTACTTCTTGGACCTGATACCCCCAATTCGTCAAGTTTTTAGCGACCAATTGGCTAATGGTTTATCATCTTCGACTAGAAAAATCTTCTGCATCTGTATCTCCTTTCACTCTTCTATTATTATTATAGTCTATTCTATAAAATACATGCAAATTTATTCAGTGGAAATGAATGTGAAATTTTTATGAAAATGGCCAAATAACTATACGAATAGTTGTCATCTATGCATGATTAGGTTATACTATTTATCTATAAGAAAACTTGAGGTTTTTATGCCAAATTTACTAGATTACATTAAAAATATCCAATACGATAGTTTCTATGACCAAGCTATTAATAAATTAGATATTCTAGCCTTGACAGAATTATCTTATCTCCCCTTTGACGATCTTGTTCCGACAGAATTCACCAGTTCTGGTATTCGTATTGATAAATTATTTGATGCTTTCAATGAAAAATACAATCAAAAATTTCCTCCTTTTACCATGGTCACAAAGAGCCGCTTAACTCTTTTTGAATTAATGGCTAGCTCAAAACGCTATAAATACTTGAAAGCATTTGCCTATGTTAATGATTATCAGATTGATTTACAACAACAATTTGCTGCAGTTAGCTATCACTTGGATAGAGATACAGTGTTGACCTGTTTCCGTGGCACCGATGATACCATCATTGGGTGGAAGGAAGATTTCCATATGACCTATATGAAGGAAATTCCTGCACAACAATCTGCCAGTCGCTATTTGCAGGATATCATGGCTGCTCAACATTCTGATTTTTATGTTTCAGGCCACTCGAAGGGTGGTAATTTAGCAATTTATGCTACTTCTCAACTTCCACCAACCCTTCAACAATATATTTTGATTGTTTACGCTTTTGACGCTCCAGGACTTCATAAACAGTATTTGACGTCGGATGGGTATTTGGGAATCAAACAAAAAATTGTACCGATTATTCCTCAAAATTCCATTGTAGGGATGATGTTGGAAACACCAGAAAAAGCGCAAATAGTGAGCAGCCGCACAATCGGTTTATTACAACACATCAGCTTTTCTTGGGAGGTAGATGGGTACGATTTTCGGACCGCCCCAGCCCTTACTAAAGAAAGTTTGCAAATTGACCGTACCTTAAAAGCATGGACTGCTAGTCTGACAGAGGAAGAATTACAAGCCTTTTTCGATCTATTTTTTGGTATTTTCATTCAAGCTGGTATCGAACGTTTTAGTGACTTTGTCATCAATCCCTTGCAAAAATTACAGGAGATTGATCGATTAAGAAAAGAATTCTCCCCTCAAGAAGCCGAGATGATGGATAAACTCATTCGCATGCTCTTTGATACCCGTTATCAAATCTGGCTAGAGGGATGGAATAATCGCCTCCCAAAACCCGACCTAAATTTCCCTGATTGGAACGATCTCTTTACTCTCCCAACTATCAATAAAAATAAAAGCTAGTTTAGGTTCTCTAAGCTAGCTTTTTTTATGTACATTAAGATTATACTGCTTGAAAATCAACATATCCTCTCGTCAAGATCCTCGATGAGTGAAAAGTTCTAGTGCTACATTTCTGCCTGTTACCTTAAAAAAAGAATACCAGAAGTTGCTATCTTTGACTTAAAGATAGACTGAGAAGAACTCATATCATTTGTGATGAGTTGTCAATGGATCTTCGATTCTAGTTGATTTTCAATGACTTTTGTCGTATGCTGCTAAAGCATTTCCTAATAGCTCCAATCCTTTTTTCAGTGTCTCTTGGTCACAGGCATAACCAATGCGAACATACCCCTCTTTTTCAAATCGACTTCCAGGTACTACCAATACCCCATATTTTTCTAATAGGTTCAAAGAAAATTCTTCAATCGGAATGGGAACATCCAATTTGACAAAGGAGGTTGAGACAAAAGCAGGTTTTATATAGGATGCCCTAGGTTGCATAGATACCCAATGGTCCAAAATTGATAGATTTTCGTGGATAATGCGGTGGTTTCTTTTCCAAATTGCCTGGCGATTTTCCAAAGCAAGCTGAGCCACCATATCATCGAATACACCTGCGCAAATCAAAGTGTAATCCCTATAATCACGTAAAATGGAAATGACCTTCTCATTTGCAGCGACCCAGCCAATACGAATACCTGCTAAGGAGTAGGTTTTGGACAAACTGTTGACTGCTATGCCATTTTCATACAGGTCTACAATGGAAGAATTGTTGTTTTCTGAAAACGATGTGTAAATTTCATCAACTAGTATATAGGCACCAACACTGGCCGCAATCGTAGCCACTTCTTTTAGGAAAACATCATCCATTACCGCACCCGTAGGATTATTGGCATTATTTAAACAAATCATCTTTGTCTGAGGGCGAATTAATTGACGTAAATCATCTAAATCTGGTAACCAATTCAATTCTTCTTTGATCTGCCAGTATTCAAGCTCTGCACCTAGTGATTTTGGAATATCATAGAGCTGTTGGTAAGTGGGATAGAGCGAAATAATATGATCACCTGGTTCAATTAGACTAAAGAGGGCTAGAAAATTTGCTCCAGTAGCACCATTTGTCTGTAAGATATGTTCTGGTCCGATTGTACGATAGAGTTGACTGACCGATTTCTTAAACCCTGGAGACCCCTCAATCCAGCCATAATCCAATTTTGTCTTTCCCAGTTCCTTGTAAAATGTCGCTGCAGAAGTATTGGTCAACTCAAAAAGTTCATCTAAGGTTAATGATTTGATGGAAACCCCTGCAATATCATATTTTGCATTTTTTTCATGGACATTCAGCCATTCTTCAACCCCAAAACGTGGTAATTTCATCTTAATCTTCTTTCTAATATTCTCTATCAATCATTGTAACATGAAATGATTATTTCAATACTGGAAATAATAGAATTTAACAAGGTTTTTGTGGCAAAATTATTCCTTCCGTCACAAATGAACAAATTTCTTGTCAAAAGAAAGAATCAATTTAGCAATGCTAAATTGATTCTTTGACTATTATTTTAGAGGTTGTGAGACTCTTCGCTATCATTTGTTGGTGCTTCAGTTACTTCCTTCACAGTAGGTTCAACAACAACAGAATCAATATCAATTTCAATATCCTCTGAAACTACCACAGCATCTTCAATATCATCAGCCGTTACATCAACTGTTGGTGCTTTAGCGGTTTTAGCTTTAATTGCATCTAGAATATCCGCTGTAGAAAGATTTTGTTCTGCAATTTTTTCTTTGATTTGTTCAAAGGTTTCCAAAGATTTTTCCTTGCCAGATTTGACCAAGTCTTCAACTCTCAGTTCACCAGTTTCAAGTTGTGTTTTCACTTCAGTGAACCGTTCAGATGCTTGTTTTCCTAGATCTTGAGCTTTGTTCACGAAATCAGCATTGATTTCATCATGATTTTCCTTATAATCATTTGCAAAATTGACTACCTTTTCTTTGACTACTTTACCAGTTTTGCTTGCTAGAAATGCAGCAGCTGCTGCACCTCCGGCTGCTCCCAATAAGAGACTGGTTAGTACACTACTAGATTTTCTTACCATTTTTTTCTCCTTTCCTACCTAAGAGAGATGAGATAGCTGACAGTGCAGAGAGCGCTCCACCTGCCTTCACTGTACTTGCTCCAGCAGACTTAGCCTTGACTGTCAAATTTCTTGCTGATTTATTCAGGTCAGAAACAGAAGTTGACAAGTCTGCCACTGCTACAAATAGCGGATCAAGAGTAGCAACTTTTCCATTAACATCTTCTACCAACACATTGGTTTTAGCTAATAGCTCATTGGTCTGGTAGAGTGTTACATTCACATCACTAGTCAAGACCTTTAAGGTTTGTTGCGCTTCATCCGTTACTGTATTCAATTTTTTTAAAAACAAAATAATGTATACTGCCACCGCCGCGATGGACAAGGCAATAATCAACACTGAAATTTCAATAATCATATTCTCTCCTTTATGATTGATAGAACGGAATAGTTGCTTTTCTCCTCCGTAGTACAACCATGATAATACCAACGAGGATTAGGATTCCAGACAACCATTGTGAGACGCGTATGCCCAAGAACATGAGACTATCCGTCCGCAATCCTTCAATTAAGAGACGACCACAACCATACCAAATGAGATAAAAAGCTGTGATTTCTCCCTGTTTGAGAAGTTTAGGACGTCTGCGTAATATACAAATCACTACAAATCCCAATAAGTTCCACAACGATTCAAATAGGAAGGTTGGTTGACGATAAGCACCGTCTATATACATCTGATCACGTATGAATCCTGGTAAATAATTTAGGCTATCAACAGCTTTACCATAAGCTTCTTGGTTAAAGAAATTTCCCCAACGACCAATCGCCTGAGCCAACATAACCGATGGCGCAACGACATCTAGAAAATCTAGAGTTTTGATAAAGCGGTACTGTGTAAAGAAATACAAGATGATGGCTCCCGTAATCAAACCACCATAGATAGCGATTCCGCCATTCCAAATTGCAAAAACGGATAAGATATTGTCTTTATAGTCGCTCCAAGAAAAGGCAACGTAATATATTCTCGCTCCAATAATGGAAAGTGGAAAGGCAATCAAGATAAAATCTAAAATATCATCTTGAAGGATTTTCTTGCGTGGAGCCTCTTTTACTGCTAAGTAAACTCCGAGCATTAAACCAAGTAAAATACAGACGGCATACCAACGAATCTCTAGGGGGCCTAATGTAATTGCAACTGGATCCATCTTAGTTTTCACTCCTATTGTGTTCAATTAAATTGGAAAGACGCTCCTCAAATAATTTTGTCGCATCAAATCCCATTTGTTTTGCTCGGTAATTCATTGCAGCTGCTTCAATCACTACAGAAATATTTCGTCCTGTTTTTACAGGTATACGAATTTGAGGAACCGCTATCCCAGCAATCTCAATCGTCTCACCAGAATTTCCCAGTCGGTCAAACACCTTGCCAGTTTCAAAATTTTCAAGGTAGACTGCTAATTGCACTTCTGATGAATCTTTAACGGCACTTGCACCATATAGACTCATCACATCAATAATCCCAACTCCTCTAATTTCCAATAAATGACGAAGTATTTCTGCAGGCTCACCCCAAAGGGTAACATCATCTTTGGCAAAGACATCAACTCGGTCATCAGCCACCAATCGGTGTCCTCGTTTAACCAACTCTAGGCCCGTCTCACTTTTACCAATACCAGAATCACCTTGGATTAAAACCCCCATGCCATAGATATCCATCAGGACACCATGAACACTGGTACGTTGTGCCAATCGACTATCTAAATAAGAGGAGAGTTCCCCTGACAGTCGACTAGTTGCAGTTTTACTTCTACAAATTGCAATCTGTTTTTCCTTAGCAGCCTTATACATCTCTTCAGGAATTTCCAGACCACGGGCAACAATAACAACAGGCGTTTCTGGCTGGAACATCTCAGAAAGGACCTGGTAACGGTTATGAGCAGTCATTGCTGTCAAATAGGACCATTCCTTCATACCAATCAGTTGAATCCGTTCTGGGGCGTAATAATCAAAGTAGCCAGTCATTTCCAATCCTGGTCGGGTAATATCTGCAGTTGTAATCGGTTTTTTCAGGAGCTCTTCAGTACCATAAGCACATTCAATCCGCAGATTATCGACCAGATCTTTTACATAAACGGTCATCTGTTCCCTCACTTTCAGTTTTATTATATTATACCATAAGTTAGCGCTTGCAGGGGAAAGAAGTGGACTATATTAATAAAAGAATAAGTTTACTTACTTATTTAATTAAAGTCAATAAAAAACACTCATGCTATCAGATACACAATTCTAACAATTCTGTTATACTTTTCTCATGCTATCAGATACACAATTCTAACAATTCTGTTATACTTTTATAGTAGAATTCTTTTTAAAAAGGAGATGAATATGGAACCCTTGTTTCTCACACCTGTAATGCACGAAAAAATTTGGGGTGGTCAACGCCTGAAAACCAACTACCACTACGATATTCCTAGTGAAAAAACTGGTGAATGTTGGGCTATATCTGCCCACCCAAACGGCGTAACAACAGTCTCAAATGGTCAATATAAAGGAAGAGGACTGGATGACCTCTATCAGAATGAAAAACATTTATTTGGCAATCCCACAGATAATGTCTTTCCATTATTAACCAAAATCCTTGATGCAGACGATTGGCTTAGCGTCCAAGTCCATCCCGATGATAGCTATGGCTTGGCTCACGAAGGTGAATTAGGCAAGACAGAATGTTGGTACATTTTAGAAGCCGAGGACGGAGCTGAAATCATTTATGGCCACAACGCTCAATCCAAAGAAGAACTCCGCCAGCAAATCGAAGCTGGAGATTGGGACAAGCTGTTGACCCATGTACCCGTCAAAAAGGGTGATTTCTTCTTTGTACCAAGCGGCACCATGCACGCCATCGGTAAAGGTATCATGATACTAGAAACCCAACAATCTAGCGATACAACCTACCGTGTCTATGACTTTGATCGCCGTGATGATGCAGGCAACCTCCGTGAACTACACATTGAAAAATCGATTGATGTGCTGACAATTGGTCCAGTTGCCAATTCAACACCTGCCAAGCTTAAAATCGATCATCTTGATTCGACCGTCTTAGTAGCAAATCCGTTTTTTACAGTCTATAAATGGGATATTCATCAAGAAATCAAAATGAAACAGACCGTTCCTTACCTGCTTGTCAGTGTCATCGAAGGGGAAGGTGCCATCCAAGTCGGTGAAACCAGCTATCCACTTCAAAAAGGTACCCACTTTATCTTACCAGCCGATGTATCAGACTGGACCTTTACAGGTCAAATGGAATTAATAGCTAGTCACGCAAACTAAATAAAATAAAAAAACTTGAGCATTAATATGATATACTCCCCTTATAGTGGACAGTGAAAAAATAAAAATTTTCACTAGAAACTATAAGGGGAGTTTTATTATGTC
>NZ_JBMVJC010000046.1:0-11302 GCF_049893385.1 Streptococcus sp. VTCC 12905
TGGGACTTTTTGTATATACTCAAAAAGGCTCCATAATTTCCATGGTGGATTTACCCACTACAGAAATTATAGAGCCATAAATTTTCGATAAAAACAGGGCTCCCATGCTTTCGATGGAGAGCCCTGTTTTTCTTATGACCCATAACCGTTTTAATCAACGGCTTGGGTCAGAGATTCGATATTTAGTAGTGAAGTACCCCAGGATTAGGAAGACTTCGATTAATCCAAAGGCCAAGAGGAAACTGTGCATAAAGAACTCGGCAGGTAAAGCTAAGATAATAGGATCAGTAGTAGCATTGAAGAGCCAGGCGTCATTGTTAAAGAAAACTTGATGGAAAAGCACGAACAACGTGTCGAAGCTAACCAGGAGAGCCAAAAGGATAGCAAGGGGAATAAGGGTTCCCCGGCGGAAGTAGAGCAGGAGCTGCCAAGATTGTTGTCTCCTACTCAGATACCGCACAAATCCAAACGTGCCTACGCCGGAAAACAATAGGATTAGATAATTTAAGGTAAAGAGTTTTTTTACTTCAACAAAGTGGAATAGCCCACGCGCTGAACTGGGAAAATCCGGCATGTTAAGTTCTGCTATCCAAGGCATATTCAGGTAATTCAGGAGGATACGGTAATTTGTTGAAATCTGTTCCTTTGGCATTTTAAGCGTTTCCGTTATTTCCAAATAATCGATGTCAAACGAATAGAGCGGCGTAAAGTTGATGGTGACGGCGATGGAAAGGGAAAGGATGAAAAGCGAAATCATGATGAATCCAGTTATGGAGAATATTTTTTGCCTCAAAACAGCAGCCCCTTTATCATTCGCTTTGGTTTAATCGGGCTTTCATGTCACTCAGCTCTTTCCTTAATTGCTGGATTTCATCTTCCAGACGCTTTTTATCCTCCGCGTCGCCGGTATGGTCATGTCCTTTATGGTTATGACCGTCATGCATACCATGCATGAGAAACATCATGAGCATGTGTCCAACCACCATCAGTACCACAAATATAATTAATTCCATCTTCAACACTCCTCTTTTATTTTTATGCCAATGCTACAAACGAAACAGATTGCGAATGGCAAACCCTGAAACAAGTAAAAATCAAACCAAATGAGTGAGAACAAAGATTATTTCTCATCTTCTAGATAAGAATAACAAAAAATTATGTGATTCTTATGGAGATGGGGCAACTTCATAAGAATCACATAATTCATTGGTATAGTCTATAAAAGTAAGAAAGGAGGTTCCTGTCTCATATAGTTGTAACGGTATAATGATTGAAATAACAGGCAACATTCGTTAACATTCGTCACCTGGCCTGAAACTAGGAGGACACATGGACAGAAAGCAGCTTGTCAAATTTATAAGTATCCCACTCTTATCGAGTTTGCTCGTCCTTTCTATGGATGTAAATGCACGAAGTATTGAAGACCTGACACAAGAGAAAGAGCAGCTTGAGAAGCAACTGCAGGAATTAGATGGAGAAAGCATCAGCCAGCAAGTAAAGTTGGATGGTTTAGAAGCAAGGAAGGAGCAGTTGCGAACAGGGACCATCGCACTTCAAGAAAAAATTGATGCGCTCACCTTACAAATGGCAGGGCAACAAGTGACCCAGGGGCAAAAACTGGGCATCATGGGAACCACCGGAGATTCTAAGGGCGTCCATCTTCACTTTGAAGTATACGAAAACGGAATCCAGGTCAATCCAGCGCCATATTTGGGCTTATAACTATCGAACGGGATACAGAATGAAAATCAGTAAGGAGTAAGTTATGAAATCAATTGTCGGAACAATCGACCGCGTCGCGTTTTCCTTTGGCCCTTTTACCTTGTATTGGTATGGCTTAATTATTGCCGGCGCTATGTTGCTTGCCATCACACTTGCCTCTAAGGAAGGAAAGAAAAGAGGCTTGGGCGAAGAGGACATTACAGATATGGCAATGTGGGCTATCCCCCTTGGACTTATCGGAGCAAGAATTTATTACGTTCTTTTTCAATGGGAGTATTATATCAAGAAACCGCTTGAAATCATCGCCATTTGGCAAGGCGGCATCGCCATTTATGGCGGTTTGATCGCAGGGGGGCTGGCCGTGTACTGGTTCACGAAGAAAAAAGGGATCCCTTTTTCATTGATGCTTGATATACTGGCGCCCTATGTTCTGTTGGCGCAGTCCATTGGCCGATGGGGGAACTTTATGAATCAGGAGGCACATGGGGGACCTGTCAGCCGTCAATTTTTGGAAAATCTCTATTTGCCTGAATTTATCATTGAACAAATGAATATTAATGGCACTTATTACCACCCGACATTTTTATACGAGTCATTATGGAGCCTATTAGGATTTGTGATCATTATCATTCTACGGAATCGTAAACAGTTGTTACGACAAGGGGAAGTAGCGTTAAGTTACGTGCTTTGGTACTCAACGGGAAGATTCTTTATTGAAGGCATGAGAACGGATAGTCTATGGATTGGTGATTTTCTGCGTGTTTCACAGGCCTTGTCTCTTGTCCTATTCATAGGATCCATCCTTATATGGTATCTCCGCAGGCAAGATTATCCTTCAAAACCCTATTATCTAGAAGGAATGACGGATCTAAGAACTAGTAAAAACCTTGAATCAGATGAAAAATTTAATAAAGAGAAGGAGGAATAGTCATGTCTGAATGTCTAAATTTTTTTAATAGAGGAGGAATGGGAACTATGATTTTTATGGGAATTTTTTGGATTCTATTGTTGGTTGTGGTAGTGTTTCTGATTGGAAAATTATTTTTCAATCAACCGAATCAAAGTTCTAATAGAGAACCACCTTTGGAAATTCTTCAGAAAGAATATGCGAAAGGAAATATTTCTGAGGAAGACTATTTGGAAAGAAAGAAACATCTACAATAGTATGGTTATAAATAAAGATTATTTGATGAAGTAAGTACCTGTTATTAGCTTGAATTATTCATAGCTCAAAAATAGCGGTAGCGTATCCGTTATTGACTCCCGCTTTTGGACAAAAGGGTTCCTGCTAGAATCTTTTTGCCCTTTTCGTGATGAAATGACAGTGCCGTAATCTTCTCAGAAACCTACGGAAAAATTATGAATAATTCAGGCATTTGTAGATCAATAAAAATAGTACGAAAAGTAAAAAGTACGTAGTAAAAAAGGGGATATTAAAATGAAAAAAAGAATCATTTTAGCAATAGTGTCATCAGTGAGTCTCTTGCTTGCAGCTTGTGGTCAAGAAGATTCAAAAAGTAGTCAAAATTCTTCTCAACAAGAAATCGTATCAACGTCACAAGAATCTAGTGAGGGTCAATCTAGCTCTAAAGAAGAAAAGAAGGAACAAACAGAAGCCTATTACACTTCCGATACCGGAAGTGTAACCAAAGTAGATGCTCAAACGCACGAAGTTGTGGATACGATTGCCATCGATGGGTCCGCACATAATGTACAAATTTCACCTGATGAAAAAGTCATTGGTGTAACAATTGTTCCCAGCGAGGGGCATGCTGAAGACAGTTCAGATAGTAATGAAAGTATGGAGATGGAACACGACGAAGATAGTGATACCAGTATGAGCAATGAAAGTATGAAGATGGAACACGACGAAGATAGTGATACTAGTATGAGTAATGAAAGTGACGATGAAAAAGGTATTGCAGCTTTTTATGATACTGAAACAGGTGAAAAACTTGCAGAAGTTGAAGTAGGGAGTCACCCTGCTCATATCGTTTTCACTAACGATGGCAACTATGCAGCAGTTTCCAATAATGGAGAGAACACTGTTTCAGTCATTGATGTATCTACTTATGAAGTGGTTGAAACAATCCCAACAGGCGAAGGTCCACACGGTTTTAGAATCGCTGAAGACGGAAAAACGGCTTACGTTGCCAATATGGGTGAAGACACTGTAAGCGTCCTTGATTTAGAAAGTATGGAAGAAATTAATAGAATAACTGTTGGCAGTACTCCAGCTACAACTGGTATCACCTCAGATGGACAAACGCTCTTAGTAACATTAAATGGAGAAAATGCGTTAGCAATCGTTGATCTGACAACCAATAAAGTTGAGAAAGTAGCAGTTGGAAATGGTCCTATCCAGTTGTTTGTTCAACATGATGATCAATATGTATTTGTGGCAAATGAAGGTACCGAAGAGAATCCTTCCAATACCGTTTCAAAGGTTGATTTAAATAGTAATGAAGTGGTCGAAACAATCGAAGTGGGTAGCGGTGCACATGGAGTTGTCATTAGTGAAGATGATCAATACACCTTTGTCACGAATGCATTCGATGATACGGTCAGTGTTATTGAGAATGAGACTAGTGAAGTTATTGCCACGGTTGAGGTTGGTGAAACACCAAATGGGATTACTCTGAAATGATTATTAGTGCTAAGTTAAACTAAAAAATCAACTTAATGATTTCTGAAAAGAGATAAATTATTCTAACGTTTAAAAATCTTAATTAGGCCTAAATTAAATGAAAAACTTTAGCATGAAGCTGAAAAAGCGGTTCACTTTACATAAAAGTGAACCGCTTTTTTTGATGATTACTATCTTTTTACAGGAAGAATAACGGTAAATGTAGAACCTTTTCCATAATCACTTTTGACTGTTATGTTGCCATGATGAGCCTTTATGATACTTTTTACGATAGATAAGCCAATCCCTTGGCCACCCAGTTTCCTGTTCCTAGAGGGTTCAGCCATATAGAACCTTTCAAAAACTTGATTGATTTCATTTGGAGGGATTCCTTGACCGGTATCGGTTATCTTAAAGGAAGCTACGCCACTAATTTGGGAAACCTGAAGATCAATGTGGCCACCGGAAGGGGTAAATTTAATTGCATTGTACAAGAGATTAGTTACCACTTGATGAATCTTATCTCGATCAGCAGAAATTAAAACCGCTTCTCCGTTAATGGCACATTCAATGCCCTTCTCAATCAACAAAGCTTGAAAGGTGCCGGCAACTTGTTGCGTAAGTTCTAGCAAATCAAAGGATGACTTCTGCAGCTGGCTTTCATGGCTTTCAATTTCATTGATCCGATCAATTTGTCCGATCAGGCGGGTAATGCGGTTAACTTCCTCGTAACAGTGGTAGAGGCGTTCTTCCGATACTTCCCAGACCCCGTCAATCATGGCCTCAATATTGCCTTTCAAAGTCGTCAATGGTGTCCTGATTTCATGTGCGATGTCAGAGGAAAGGCGGTTACGAATCTCTTGTTGGCGTTGGAGTTGCCCAGACAATTCATCCACGGAATCCAAGAGGATATCAATTTCCTGAATCCCTGTTTCCTCAATCGCCAGTTGACTGTAGTGACCCTTCGCAATTTCCGTCGTAAAATTCTGTATTCTGACGATTGGTGAACTCAATTTTTTGGCAATCAATAACGCGAAAAATAAGGAGATAATTAGGGACCCAATCGCTACAAAAATCAAGTTGTTCCTCATATCGGCAAGGAATAACGCATCATGTTCCGTGTAAGCGAAAGGTCCAACGGATTGCACTTCAAGAGAACCGATTGGGTCTGTTTCGCTACCGAGGGGAACGATTGTGTGCACGTAGCCACTCTCTATATCGCCCATTATCTGCTCCATATTTTGGAGGTGGGTTTGAATCCTATTTTCTGACTCTTCTTCCTCTGAGGGAGAGGGGCCCCATACTTGGTTGCCAGCATGGTCATATACTTTTAGGATGATGCCTTTCTGGAGAGCATCGCGTCCAATATTTTGGATTGTTGGAGGGGCATCTGCCCAAGTACCCGTTTTCTGATAGAAGTTTTCTAACTCAGTCTGGTATGCTGTTAACTCTGATTCTTGCCTTTCGCGCACATAGTCTTCGAAGTGGCTTTCCATTAAGTTTAGTGTTATCCAGCTGAAGGTCCCCACTAAGATAAAGGACAGAGAAACAAACGAGAGCAAGAGTTGCCATTTAATGGTTCGCTTCATTTTTGACCACCAAATCGATACCCCATTCCATATGCGGTTAAGATGAAGTAGGGGTTGCGCGTGTCGTCCTCAATTTTTTGACGGATATTTTTGATGTGGGTATCGATCACCCGATCCGTTCCATCAAAATCGAGTCCTTTCACAGCGTCCAGCAGCTGTTCCCGTGAAAATAGGCGCTTTGGATGTGAGGCCAGAAGGGGTAATAAAGCATACTCGGTCGGGGTCAAAATGATTTCTTCACCTTGTTTGAATACTTGTTTTCGATCCGGGTAGATAACCAGCAAACCTTCTTCGAAAGACCACTTTTCTTCTCGGTATTCTGGTTGGACACGGCGTAAAACGGTTTCGACCCGAGCAACCAGCTCTTTCGGGCTGAATGGTTTTGTGATGTAGTCATCAGCCCCCAGGCTTAACCCTTCCAAGATATCTTTTTCGGCTGTTTTCGCAGTCAACATGATAATCGGTACAGTGGAGGAGTCCCTTATTTTTTTACAGACTTCGAGGCCAGATAAACCAGGCAGCATGAGATCCAACACAATCAAGTCAGGTTGGACAACATCAACCTTTGTTAAAGCCTCGTTTCCGCTCAAAGCGCGAAACACTTGATAGCCTTTTGCACTCAAATAGGCTTCCACGATATCCAGAATGCTTGCTTCGTCGTCCACAATTAAAATCTTCACGTAATCTTTCTCCTCCAATTTCGTTGGTATCTTCATTATACTAAAACTTGACCCATCATGCCATTGTCTTCGTGCTCTAGGATATGGCAATGGTACATAAAAAATCCCCTTTTCTGGGAATGTGACTTCAATCCTAACGTTATCGCCTGGATAAAGTGCGATGGTGTCTTTCCAACCTTGTTCATTGGCTGGTGGGGCGTTGCCATTCCGGATTATCACCTTGAACTGGACGCCATGCAGGTGGAAAGGATGGATCATGCCACCCATCATGTCCCGTGTGTTTTTAATCTCCCAAACTTCCTTTTCCCTGATCTTAGCGCGTAAATCGATCCGGTCCATGTCGAACTGTTTGCCGTCAATGGCGACCATGTTTCCCATGCCACTAAAGGTCATCACTTTGTCAGGCGTAGTAGAATCTTCTGCTTTTGGGATGTTGTCTAAAGTCTTAACTTTTGAATATGAGATTACAAAAAAGAAAGCTTTTACTGATATTCTATCAGTGCTGGAGAGTGTAAAATATTTTGTGTAAATAGAAAAAAGGAAGTCCCTTCTGTAGAATAGAGTTACCACAACACATTCACAGAAGAGAGGACTTCCCTATGAACGATTTTACTACAGAAATTCTAAAGACTCTAGCGAACAAAGGCGATTTGAATGAATTATTCCGTGTCCATTTGGAGAAAGCAGTCAATACGCTTCTCAAAACGGAGTTAACGGCTTTCCTCAATTACGATATGAAGGGTATGCACAATCAGACAGGCTCTATAGATTCAAAGAATACAGCAAAGGATAGTAACTTAGGTTCAAAAATCGATATTAAAGCATAGTTAATTTAGAGATATGATTTTTATAAATTATATCTCTTTTTTATTACCATTAACAATAGTATTCTTCATATTTCCTTCATAATGATAAAGTATAATTATTATTAATTAGTATTAATAATTTATGGAGGAATAAAAATGAGTAAGAATAAACATATGTTATTAGGTATTGGACTTACAGTCGGATTAACTGCAGTTGGATATATTACACTTTTAGAACCAATGATTAGTTATTTTAAAATAAACCAGAGTGCAGTTAATATAGATATTCAAACAAGTAAAACAAAAAGTACACTTCCTATACCACCACTATTAGAGGATAAAAATCCAGATCCTAATATTGCGGATTTTACTTTAGAACCTCAAGAAGGAGAAACTTCATTTTTACCAAATACCAAGACACGAACTATGGGTTACAACGGAAGCTTCTTAGGCCCTGTCATCAGAGTAAGTAAAGGTGAGCAAGTAAATGTGCACGTAAATAACAAGCTAAAAGAAGCAACTACAGTTCACTGGCATGGACTAGAGGTAGAAGGAGAAAAGGATGGGGGTCCTCATCAAGGAATTGAACCAGGAACAACTTGGGAGCCTAGTTTTACAGTAAATCAACAGGCTGCAACATTGTGGTATCATCCGCACTTTGGAGGAAATACTGCTACCCAAGTTTATAAAGGTTTAGCAGGACTATTCTATGTGGATGATGAAGTATCAAAAAGCTTAAATATTCCTAAGGAATATGGAGTAAATGATATACCTTTAGTAATTCAAGATAGAAGCTTTGGCAAGGACGGCAGTTTTATTTATAATACAAATATGATGGATGGAGCAACAGGGGATACTATCATAGTTAACGGAGCTATTAAACCTAATTTAGAGGTTAATAGAGTCAAGATGAGATTTAGAATAGTTAATGGTGCTAATGCAAGTAACTTTAATTTGAAGTTAGATAATAGAGATGAATTCTATCAAATAGTATCTGACGGTGGATTTTTAGAAAAACCGGTTAGCCAGAGAAATATTATGTTATCACCTGGGGAAAGAGCAGAGATAATAGTGGACTTTTCAAAGTATGAAAAGGGAACGAAGCTGTCACTTATGAGTGATAAAGAAGCCATTATGACCTTTAATGTTAAAGGCGATGGGAAAGATGATACTGAAGTACCTAGCACTTTAACGAATATAGAAAGAATGTCAGAAGCACAAGCTACTAAGATAAGAAGCTTTGAGCTTCAAGGTATGGGTCAAATGGTATCAATAAACGGTAAAAAGTTTGATATGAATAGAATTAATGAAACAGTGAAGCTTGGAGATACAGAGATTTGGGAAATTACAAACCCAGGATCAATGATGCATGAAATGGGGCACCCATTCCATATTCATGGCACACAGGTTCAAATTCTATCAAGAAACGGTAATGCGCCTTCTCCAGAGGAGAGCGGATGGAAAGATACTGTATATATTGAGCCTAACGAAAAAGTAAGACTTATAGTTAAGTTTAATAAGAAGGGTACTTATATGTACCACTGTCACGTTCTTGAACATGAAGAAGCAGGTATGATGGGACAAATTAAAGTAGAATAATAAATAATATTTTGAATAGGTTACACTAAACTAGACAGAAGAATAAAGTGTTCTACACTAAAGAAAAGAGGAGAACAGATATGTCTAGAAAAATTCGCCGTTACTTCACAGATGACTTCAAACAACAAATCGTTGACTTGCACAATGCAGGTAGAAAACGCAGTGAACTGATCAAAGAATATGATTTAACACCCTCAACCTTCGATAAGTGGGTTAAACAAGCAAGAACAACTGGTTCCTTTAAAACTGTCGATAATCTGACTGATGAACAACGTGAGTTGATAGAACTCAGAAAACGAAATAAAGAGCTCGAAATGCAATTAGACATTCTAAAGCAAGCGGCAGTGATTATGGCACGAAAAGGGAAATAATCACTACTAACAAGGATAAATACAGCATTTCAGCCATGTGTCGTTGGTTGAAGATTCCTCGCTCTAGCTATTACTACAAAGCTGTAGTGCCAGTATCTGAGGCACAACTTGAAGAAATGGTGAAGCGCATTTTTCTTGACAGTAAGTCCAGATACGGCGCTAGGAAGATTAAGAAATGTCTGGAAGCACAAGGGATCACCTTGTCTCGCCGTCGGATTCGTTGCATCATGAAGAGATTGAATTTGGTTTCTGTTTACCAGAAGGCTACCTTCAAACCGCATTCTAAAGGGAAGAATGAAGCACCAGTTCCGAATTTCTTAGAGAGACAGTTTAACCAACAAAAACCATTGGAAACCCTTGTGACGGACTTAACCTATGTTCGTGTTGCCAATCGTTGGGCTTACTTTTGCTTGATCATTGACCTCTTCAACCGTGAAATTATTGGCCTATCTCTTGGTTGGCACAAGACTGCTGACTTGGTCAAAGAAGCCATTCAAAGCATTCCCTACGCCCTGACCAAGGTCAAACTCTTCCATTCTGATCGTGGTAAGGAGTTTGATAATGCCTTGATTGATGAGATGTTAAAAGCCTTTGGCATCACACGTTCGCTGAGTCAAGCGGGTTGTCCTTATGACAATGCGGTAGCTGAGAGTACCTATCGGTCCTTCAAACTGGAGTTTATCAACCAAAAAACTTCCGCTCTTTGGAAGAATTAACCCTTAAAACTAAGGATTATGTCCACTGGTGGAATCACCATCGCATCCACAGCACACTTCATTACCAAACACCCATGACTAAAAGAGCAATCGTTTAACAAAAACACTTTATAAATTTTGTACAGAAAAGTGTTGCCTTTTCAGTCTGTGTTTTACCAGTTTGATAGAGATTAACGAACGATTGTTTGAAATCCTCGTCGTAACGTTTAAAACCTGACATAAAAGTCCTTTCATTTTTGTGTCTTAATAGACAGATTATAACACACAATTTTCTGTCCACTTTTATAGTATAGTATAGCTCCAGTTTCGACTCCTCTCAAAATTTCAGACACATACGGTGCTCCTCCTAAATTTGACAGGGATAGGCTTATGTGGTAATATTTTAATGATACAAACTATGAGAAATGTAAGTACCGAGGAAATTATGGGAATCGAAAAAACAGTCAGTGAATTAGCTGAAATTTTGGGAGTGAGCCGCCAGGCAATGAATAATCGTGTTAAATCACTTCCAGAAGAATTCGTAGAGAAAAATGACAAGGGTGTGACTGTTGTAAATCGTGCTGGCTTGATTAAGTTGGAAGAAATCTACAAAACAACCATTTTTGAAGATGAACCAATTAGCGAAGAAGTGAAGCAGCGCGAATTGATGGAAATCTTGGTTGACGAAAAAAATGCGGAGATTATTCGTCTTTATAGTCAATTAAAAGCCAAAGATAAGCAACTTGCAGAAAAAGATGAGCAACTCAAAGTTAAGGATGTGCAGATTGCAGAGAAGGACAAACAACTGGATCAACAGCAACAGTTGACTCTCAAAGCAATGGCTGATAAGGAAGTCCTCAAGCTGGAGTTAGATGAAGTCAAAGCGCAGTCACAAGAAGTGCAAACCAAAGGTTTCTTTGCACGCTTGTTTGGAAAATAAAAAGGTCCAGTGGACCTTTTTATCATGAGCCTGAAAATAAGGAAGCGAATCAAGGTCCAGTGGACCTTTTTATCATGAGCCTGAAAATAAGGAAGCGAATCAAGGTCCACTGGAGCTCTTCACTCATCCAGGCTCTTGGCAACTGATAATTTTGATTCTCGAAGAGTATGAGAATGTGGGAGTGAATGATTGCACTAAAAAGAGGCTGGGCAAAAACTAGCCAGTAAATAAAAAACACAGATAGATTCAAGCTGATTTTGATGAAATTCAGCCG
>NZ_JBMVJC010000047.1:0-9882 GCF_049893385.1 Streptococcus sp. VTCC 12905
CCATGGAGCATAAAATCCAGTTGTAAGCCTAAGTCATACCACTTCTGATTTTTCCCTTTGGCATACTCTAATAATAAAGTATGTCTGCGTGACCCATCTGCAGTATCTGTCCACTGCCCTAAGCCTAAGCCACGTCTTAGAATATTGGGGTACCTGCCATTATAGATAGCTGGACCATTAAGGGACAACCAGCCCTCATCATCCCAAGAACTGGCACTTGCCCCAACTGGAGGCGATAAGTAATCACCTTCAGCTCGTTTGGGATTGATTGAGGATTCTACTGACCAGTTTCCTAAAATAGCCGCAATGGCTTGATTGGTCGCCCCTTGACTCTTCAAATACTCATAGATAGCTTTGGCTCTCGCAAACTCATCGCCTCCAAATTGACCAATCGTAGGAAGAATGGTCGTTTGGAGTTGAATGACTTTAGGAAAGTAAAAGGCTGGATTGACATAAACCAGTCTCTCTGAATCATCGTCAACCTTTTGATAGGTCACTTTAAGACCAGCACCATCCTTAGTTTGACCGATCACTTCCCCTGCTTGGACTTTTTGGCCATCGCTCACTCGACCAGTATGGATATTAAACAAGGTCAATTGAGACTTGTTTAGTCCCTTACCTGACGTGATGATAATGTTCGCGCCATCTAGGGAAACCTTACCATCCATGGGAGCCACAATCACTTGATTTTCTTTAGCTTCTAGAATGATATGATGATGAAGCGTTGGCTTGTCATCAATCACCTCATAGCCATAGCGGACTGTCATGGTAAGCGCATCGTCTTCAGTCTGATCTTGAAAAGGATTATCCAATTCTTGGAGGGCAAGGTAGGTGCCTTCCTCACTTAATTCCTTTAAGTCTTCTCTATCGTCATCAGAGAGCTTATAGGCAGGCTCCTTACTTAACTCAAGCATGGATTTTAAAGAATCCCCACCGTTTAAGTCCTGCCAAAGTTGACTCAAATAGGCTTGATAGGTTTTATCCCCTTCTTCCATGACTTCTTCTAAAGCATAATCTTGATACTTAAGATTCATAAAGCCCATGACGTCATCAATCTTGGTGTAGTAGGTAATGCCAGTGGGGTTGGTTCGGGTGTTTTCCGCATCTTCCCACGTCATGTGCGTATAGGCTTTTGTCAGTTCACTCTCATCCTGTTGAATGAGAGTAGTTCCTGAAATTCCTATAACAAAACTCATCATCAAAAGCAAGAAAAACAAGAGGCCTGACACGACCCAAGTCATAGGATTAAGGGCAATTGATGAAAAGAAGGTCAGGCTATTCTTAATCGCTTGAATAACCCCTCTGATTCCTGACACACTGTGCCTTCTGGCTTGCTTGAGAAAGGTGTGGTATCGCCTTTTTGGCTTTAAGGGCTTCTGACGGGTGAACCCTTTCCCCTTTTTAAAGTTCTGATACCGCTCCTTACTATGAGCGACTTTCGTCTTAGTAAACCGAAGACCAGTCTGCCCACTTTTGACAAGGAGTTTCCCTGACTGATAGGTAAATCTCCCATAGCGTCTTCCTTTAATCACAGACTCTTTTAAGGTTCTGATTCCCTCTAAGTCATCATCTTGAGCGACTACATCCAGTGATTCTGAAGCGACATAGCGTAACCCTCGTTTGACCTTAGTTGAGGGGTTCTTAAACTGATGTGCTTTTTTCAGTAGTTTCACGTCACGCTTAGCTGATTTCACCTCTTTTTCTGCCTGAAGGCGTTCAAGAGGTTTTTCTTTTTGAAACTGAAACCGTGATGTTTTTGATTCTGTTGGCTTTTTCTGATAAGTAAACTTAGAGGTAACGGCCTCCTCTTTTTCGGCCATCTTGACCTCTGCCAAGTGTTTTCTCGCTACTGCTAGGCTCTGTCTGGCTTGAGGAAGCCGATACTTCTTAGTTTCCTTACGCTTTAGCCATCTGGGAGACACATAGGCAATCGCTTCCTTGAAGGTATCTGTCGCTAGGTCTTTTTCCTCTTGATAGGTTTGCTTCAGAGTCTGACGTTGTTCCCTTGTTTCAGCTTTCTCAGCTCGGCGCATGATAAAGCGTCGTTTCGGAAGAGAGCGTTTTAACCCCTTCTTCTCCCTGCGATAATGGATACGACTAGCCTTTAAACTACTCTGAAAGGTTTTACGGGCTACCTTGACCTTCTGTTGTTCTCTTGTCATTGTTCAGTCCTCATCTTTTCTGGATCGGTACTCATGATGTCAAAGAGTTGGGTTTGAAGTGGGATTTTATTTCTAAAGGGAACAACCGTTGAGCCTGCCTTAATCAATCCTGAACCCTTTTCTGGGTTAACCAAATATTTCTCAAGCTCTTTAGATAACCCTAAGAGGTGTACCAACTCTTCTCGGTCACTTTTAGCTTGTTTTAGAAGTATCATGAACTCGCTATTAGCGATAATGCGTCTGCCATTAGCATCTAATAAAAGAGTTTCCACGTTCTGGGTAATGCCTGTTGGAATGGCCCCATACTTACGGACACGACTCCATAATTTGAAGAAGAAATCAGAAGCGTACTTATCCAGCAACAATAGCTGCATTTCATCAAAGTAAATCCAGGTCTTCTTGCCAAGTTTTTGGTTTTTAACCACACGATTCCAAATCTGGTCAAAAATGACCATGAGGGCAATCTGCTTTAATTCATCCCCTAATTTTTTGACATTGTAAATGAGGAAATGGCTGTCCGTTTTAATATTAGTGCGGTGTGAGAAAATATCGAGTGAGCCTTCCACATAAAGCTCCATATCAAGGGCTAAGTCTTTGGCTTCTTGTTCAGGTTGTTTAGAGAGGACAAAGACCCATTCCACGAGAGATGGTGTCTCAAAATGCTTGTAGGTCAACCGTGTCACACGGTCAATCAAGGACTTTTCTCGACCATCCATTTTTCGGTCTAAGAGTTTCCCAATCCAAGAGAGAAGAAATTCAGATTTGACCTTAATAGGGTCTTCATCCATATTATCATCGGATAAGTCTAAAACATTTAAGAAAGTGGTAGAGTCAGGCGCAATATCAATGCTCTCCCCACAAAAGGCTTGACCAATGATACTGTACTCATTTTCAGGGTCTACAATGATGATTTCGGTATTACTCTCTTCTTCTTTTAACTTGGTTGAGATGATTTCATGCTTAGTCGCCATCCCTTTACCAGCACCTGATGTCCCTAGAATCAAGCCTGATGGGGTATTGAGTTTCCCACGGTCAATGGTGATGATATTACTTGAAATCTGATTTATCCCATAGAATTTCCCTCCCTTATCTTGTAGGTCAACAGAGGTCCAGGGGGAATTAACGGCAATATTTGAGGTCAAAAGAGACCGAGACACACCCTCAAGGTAGTTCTTGCCAAATGGCAATAAGCTATTAAAGGCAGCTTCTTGCATATAGGTCAGATTATCAATCACAAGGTCATTAGAACCTGCCACTTGTTTGATAATATCAAGGGAGTGCTTCAATTGGTCTTCGTCATCCGCAAAGACCCCAATCACAAAAAGTGTGTCAAAGAGCTTATCGCCTGTTTGCGTCATGGTTTTAATCAACTCATCGGCTTCATCGATGTTACTTTCTAGAACCTGACTAACCTTTTCAAGATATACGCCAGATCGTGCCATCTTTTGTTGTTCCCCAATTTTTTGTGATTCCATCAAAGTCTTCTTAGTGCGGAGCTTGGTCATGGCTTCTGACTTGGCTGACCCTTTAGCATGAAGACTAATCATCACTTCTAAATCCGACTGCATGAGTTCTCGTAAGAACTTATCTCCCAACTCCATCCCATAGTCACGAACATAGACAATCTGAAGCAGTCTATCATCCATTTCAATATGATTTTTGTGCTTAAAAGACAGACTGGTTGGGGCAATAAAGTGCTTAGTTGTTTGTCCTGAACGTACCAGGTCTTGATAGGTAAAGGGCAAATGATTTTCCCCTCGCAACATATCAGCCAAGTGATTCACACGGCTTTCTCCACTGAGGAGGGTAAAGTTCGCATCAATTTCAGAAAAACCACTCTTGAAGTATTCCCCAATCTGAGACAGGGAGCGATAAGCGAGTTTCGGATTTTGGTCTGACTTCCCAAAAGAAATGAGCTTAACCGCTGAAAAGTTATTTTCTCCAGCTTCAAGGTTATTTTCCATGATACGATTGAGTTCTTCACGATAGGTATCGTAGCCATCCTCATGAAAAGGATACAAGACACCCTTTCTAAACTTATCCAAGTTGACCCTCTGGTTAAAAATAGTAAGTTGGAAATTGGTCTTGTCATCCAAACTATTAATCAAGTCCGAATAGGTTTCCATAATGGCTCCCTTATCCTCCAAACCAACCGTTTGGTAATTGACATCTCCTAAAAGATAGGACTGAGAAAAATAATCTGGGGTGACTTGCATGAGACCATTAGGAAAAAGGCCTTGGTAAAGAAGCGTATTAACAGTTGTTGGTAGCACTTCTTCTTTTGGTTTACGTGTCTTCTTGTGCTTAGAAGAGGTCTTTGGTTTCATTGAGTGGTTTGTTTTTTTCACGTTGTATTCCTTTCTGTCCAGTTAGTGTACGGTCTGGTATGGTCATTTCATAATGCCATCTATAATTAAGATACGTTTCAAAGGGTAAGTCATTAGGTCGATAAACCCCAAATAACATGAGGGGAATAGTAAAGGTAAAGATAAGACCATAGACAAACCAATCCCCAAATTGCCAATAAAAGAGGTTTAACCCTAAAATCAGGATGGTAATGGCAATGGCTGGCAAGACAAAGATAACTTGTCGTGTGGTAAAGCCTAGCCAAGCCCTATGTTGGACTTTTGTGATGTCCTTAAAAACACGTGTATTCATAAGACTCCAATCTAAGATGAAAAAAGATTGGGAGGAACGTCCTTCCCAATCCTCCTTACATGCCTAGGATACTTCTGGCAGTCCGTTGACTGCCCACCAAGGCAATGATCAATAAAATAGCCTGAACTAAACCACCAAAGGCAGTTGCTAGCGTCTCCATCACTCCCGCACCATTTGAGAGAGCCAATTTCCCAGCTGATTCAAAGAGGGGAACAAGGGAAATAATTAAGAAAATCAAGACCCCTTGAAGGGCATAGACCATGATGTTTTTCAGGTAGCCAATCCCAACGCTTCGCCAGTCATCACTGAGGAAAGTCGGAATCGTTAGAGGCGCAAATGGAATCATGAGGTAAAGTTGGATAAAGCGAATGGTAATGAGGAGATTCACCACCATAACACTAACCAACCGCACTAACCATATCAGAATGGCAAAAAAGCCAACAATGAGTTTTCCAATAATTCCTGACCCTTTAAGTCCTGAAACGGTCTCATAAGTCGTTCCCCCATGAGAAACGACACCAGCTACACCTTCAATGATGTGAGAAGCAACGGCTAAAATGGCTTCTACAATAACAGTGGTGTTTGTAATCACTACTGCCACCATGATATAAGAGATAATCATAGGGGCAATAGCTTCAAAGGTCATGGCACCACCTGAGTTGGCGATTTTCTTAGCCATCTTAGAAAACTCAAGGACTAAAACGACTGCTAAGATAGCCACTCCCAAGGGCTGCATCACTCCTTTTGTGATCGCTGACATATACGACCACACGGTTGGGTTATAATCCGCAAGGGATTTGACCAAGTTGGCCGTCGATTCTAAGTCAACGTTAAAGCCTTCAAAAAGGCTATCGCTCGAAATTTTCTCTGACGCTAGAAAGACAAAAGCTGAAGGTAATGTGTTGTTCATGTCATACTTAGCCCTCCTAAATGGTAATTTGAGTGATAAAGGCACCAGCGGCACCTACCATTACACCACCCACAATTTCTAAGATGGCATTGCGGACACCAGGTCCACCATCTTTGATATTGGTTGATAGGTTTATAATGCCCATGACGACAAGAAAGGCACCTGTCGCAACCATTCCTTTTTGTAAGAGCGCCATGGCTTGGGCAAACATGGAACTAGCGTCCACGCCATAAACAAAGCCTGTTAATTTTTGGTTCATACGATTCCTCTTTTCTATTAGTGTAGTGTGCTTTCTTTGCTTAAATCCCTAACCTTGTGGTCTGAGGGTTCAAACGGAACTTCCTCTGTTTTGAGGGTGTCAATGTGGTAATGCCACCAACGTTCATCTGACTCCTTATCCGCCAGGTATTGCCAGTTCTTGTGTTTCAAGGGGAAGAACTTTTTCTCCTTAAAAACAGGAACCCCTGCTATTCTCACCAAGCACTCATCACGTTTCATGTTTCCAACTTCATCAGGGGTCATGAGATCCCTTGCGATTTTCTGATGAGACGTTGACCCAGACCCTGTTTGGCCATACGACCGACTGGTACTTCTCACATCAATGGTTTGTTTGCCTAAGAGACCACTCATAAACTTAAAGGTCTCTTCATCATTACCTCCAAGATAAAGCAAACTGTCACAGTTTCCTAGAATGGTTTTCCAAGCCTCCTTCTCCTTATAGAGCCCTTGAAGTTGGGCAATGTTTTGAAGAATGGGTACGAGACTCATGTTCCGTGAGCGAACTGTTGAGGTTTGTTCCGCAAAGTCTGGAATTTCACCGACATTCGCAAATTCATCTAAATAACTTCTCACGTGGATAGGTAGTTGTCCCTTAAAGTCCACATCAGCTTGTCTGGTTAAGGTTGAAAAGACGGTGGAGAAAAAGAGGGCTGAGAGAAAGCGAAAGGTGGTGTCATTATCTGGAATAACGAGATAGACCATAGTTTTCTGCGTTCCCCATGTTTTTAAGTCCAAGGTGTCACGTTTAGTTAAATCAATGACGGATTGGATATTAAAGAGGGCAAACTTAGCCGTTGTTACGGCAATTACTGAATCCAAGGTCTTATCCTTGTAGTTTTGGAAGTCTGCCCAGTTACGCATGGTGAAGTTTTCTGTCCCATATGTCTTGGCATAGGTCTCAAACATCACTTCTAAGACACTCTTATCTTGATTTTCTCCTTTGGATAAGAGCTTGATGAGTTTTCCAATTTCAGAAAAAGAGGGGTAACGCCCTCGCTTACGACGACTGTCTGCTTCTTCTTTGGTACTGCCTGGAGGATTGTAAAAATCCACCAAGTAAGAGGAAATGGCTCTGACTAAGGTCATGGAAGCTTCATCCCAAAAAGGATCACTGCGACTGCCATTGCCCTTAGTGTTATTGAAATAGACCGTAAGCATACGGTTCAAATCATTCTCCGTTTCCACATAACGAAAAGGATTAAAACCATCTGAGTTGGTCATGTTTACGAGGTCTAAGACCTTGACCTGATAGTCATTCTCTAAAAAGAGCTTCCCTGTCTTTTCAGCTAAGTGATCCTTAGGGTCAACGACAATATTGGAACAGTTAAGCTGAATCAGATTGGGTTTGACAAACCGAAAGGTCTTCCCGCTACCAGACCCACCGATGACCACAAGGTTCTTGTTTCGGTCAAACTGTGGGACTTTCTTTTCTAACAGGGTTAGCCTAACGTTTCGTGACAAAATAGTGTCATTGAAAGGATTCTTACTGAGAAAGGCTTTACGCTCACGACTATTCCCAAACCGAGCAGAGCCATATTCAGCCCCCTCTCGGTAAACCTTTTGACCAGTTGAAACATAAAGATAGACTAGGCCCACCGTCACAATCCCAAAGCAAAAGCCTAAAACCGATCTACCAGTAAAATGACCATTCCACAAGGGATTTAAGACCTGATTCTGTCCTTCGCCTAAGAGATAGGCAAGCCGTTCCAAGGGCGGTTGATTAGGTAGGCTATCGTAAAGCAAGACTAGCCGATGGCAGAAATAGCCAAAGGCAAGCCCTAAAATACCAAAGATAAAAACTTTTTTCCCTGAGACCATTAGTGAATGACCTCCTTTGTTTTCACAGCAGAGGGTTCTGACATCACAATCTGTTCCTTGGCTTGTGCGATTTCCTCATCAAGGGTTTTATCCATAGTTAGCCCTTTCAGTTTTTCTGGATTGGAAACGAGCTTTTGAAGTAACTCATCTAAGTGCTTGTCTAAGAGCGACTTATCCTTAGCATAGAAATGCAGGTAATCTCCTTGCCAACTAATGGCAATAGGAAGGTTTTCTGATTCCACCAATTCCTTGAATTTCTCGACATCAACTGGTTTATCCAAAATGTCATTTGAGATATTCAGCGACTCAATGGCATATGGACTTTGAAGGAGTTCTTCTAACTTTTGAACCCCAATCTTATAAGCCGAGTCTTGTGCTAGGACGTGTCTGGCTGACCACTCTAAGAGTTTGAGAAGGACCTTCACCGTAAACATAGCACTCCGTTCCGCATATTGAATCGCTTGGCGTTCCTGTTGTTCAGATGACATCATTTCCTCCTTTATATGATTCCCCATCAAAACAATAGGGTGCTTTCATGATACGAAAGCACCCTTGATTTTGGTATCACAATAAAGATAGGAAAAAGACAATTCCGTTCCAAGACAGGTGAACGAGAGTTGAGCTCAAACAGTCTGTTTGCCCTCTAACCACACCAAGGGTGAGACCTAAACTCCCATAAAGCACCCAAGTGAATAGACTGGATGGGTGATGAGCTAAAGCAAAAAGGGAACTCGTTAACAACACTTGAATCACTGGTTGAGACAAGACTCCCCACAACACCTCTCTATAAAAGACTTCTTCCACAACACTGGCATTAAGGAGAAAAAGAATAAAGGACAGAACAGGAATCTGGTCTTGAACAGTCACTAACGTTTCTTGGTTTGGTTCGCTTCCTGAAAATAGAGCACTCATAATAAGAGCAATACTTACCATGACACCTAGACTGCCAAGTACCCAAAGCCCTCTCTCCTTCAAGGATAGGTTTCTTTTAGGTATCTGGTACCTTTTCCAGCTCCACAATATCAGGGCTAGAAACGTCACTTGTAAAACAGGTAACCATGCCCCATTTAGCCAACCAACCAGGTACAAACTCACTAGGAGTACATTGACATGAATGGCTCCGTACATGACTACTAAACGTTTCATCTCTACCTCCTAAACAAATCTTCATAGTCAATCTCTAAAACACTCACTATTTTCTCCACCCATTTGCCTTGTGGCATGAGACGATGGGATTTGTAGTGACGAAAGGTTTGGTAGAGACGGTTAAACTCACTAGGGTAGACGTATTGCCCCTTAAACATCTGTCGAGCAAGGTCAGCCCATGATAGTCCTTTTTCCATAACGATAATTTCCAAATTTTCCCAAAAACGGTCGTTCATAACTCCTCCTTATGTCACCAGATCCTTAAAAAGATGTTCACGAAAGGAAACTACTTTTTGACTTCTCGGAAGAAAGGTTCTCGCTTCTTCTAAACTCATATCGGGATACACGTTATCCTCACAAACCACAAGTGGGAGACGAAGATTCTGGTCAGGTTTCCGTAGAACTACCGTCACTAACTCACTCAATTTCATCTCTCTATGACCTTTAAATCGTTGTAGCGAGGGGGATAAGAGCGTAAAACAATCACTGCTTTTGGTAAACAAGCCCAATAAGTCTTCACGTGACAGGTTACTTACTTCTTTACTGGAGTAGGAAATACCATGTGAGTCACAAAAAGATAGGAGTTTCTGATTCCGACTGTTATTTCGACTTAAATAGATTTCTAACATCGCTTCCTCCTACACAGATAGCTCCTTCTCTAATGCTTGAGTTGGTGGGGTAAACACCTTACTCATATCAATAGGTGACATGCCTTCACCGTAGCATTTAATTGTTATAAGACATTGGACCATTTCATATTGACCTTTGTATTTGTACAACTGACCATAAGTTCTGAATGCTAAATGATTTTCATCTGTTAAAAAGGCATCCCCACCATTTTTAATATCTTGTGTTTCAATAAACTCAAAAATACGATGTAAGTTGGACTCATAAGCTAACGGATAATTC
>NZ_JBMVJC010000048.1:0-9794 GCF_049893385.1 Streptococcus sp. VTCC 12905
TCCTCCAGTTTGTTTTTTATAACAGTATACTGGAGGAAGGAGTGATTGGATAGATACCTTGTTATGGGGCGCTTACACAGCGTCTGGTTTTGATCTTCGAAGAGTATAAGTGTAACAAATGACCCCTGACGGTTCACTATCGTCAGGGGCTATTCGTTTATTTCCAAAAGTCATCAAAAATAGTAATTGGCAAGTGGCGCTTATGAGCTGTCTTATTCCACCAGCCTTCGATAATGGTTTGCGCTTGAGCATCAATGGTTTTTCCCTCAAGGAAATCATCAATTTGATTGTATGTGACACCAAGTGCGACCTCGTCAGCAAGGCCTGGTTTGTTTTCCTCCAAGTCAGCAGTAGGAACTTTGAGGTAGAGTTTTTCATCAGCCCCCAATTCAGCGAGCAGTTGCTTGCCTTGGCGTTTGTTTAGGCGGTAGAGGGGGAGGATGTCTGCACCGCCATCACCGTACTTGGTGAAGAAGCCAGTAATGTTTTCAGCCGCATGGTCGGTACCAATGACAGCTCCCTTGCGTTCACCAGCGATCGCATATTGGGCAATCATGCGCATGCGAGCTTTAACATTTCCCTTATTAAAATCAGACATTTCTAGTCCATTTGCATTGACTGCAGCTACCATTGCATCTGTTGATTCCTTGATGTTGATGGTTAGGCTGACATCTGGTTTGATAAAAGATAGTGCTGCTTGGGCGTCCGTCTCATCAGCTTGCACACCATAAGGTAGGCGGATAGCGATGAATTGGTAGCTATCGTCACCTGTTTCTGCGCGCATTTCTTCCATAGTCAGTTGAGCTAAGCGACCGGCCAAGGTTGAATCTTGTCCACCCGAGATTCCTAAAACATAGGTTTTTAAAAAAGGATGCTTTTTGAGGTAGTCTTTGAGAAAGTTGATGGAGCGACGAATTTCTTCTTTAGGGTCAATAGTAGGTTTAACGCCTAATTCATTGATGATTGTTTCTTGTAAAGTCATGAGTCAGTCCCCTTAAATCGCTTTTGCCTGGCTTTGTTGACGGATACTGTTGATGAGCTTCATCTTATTATCCCAAACGTCTTGAGCCAAGTCTACTGGATAGAGTTGTGGATTAAGTACGCGCTTGTACTCATCCCAGAGTTTATCAATTTCCTTGTTGGCGTAGTCTTGAATTTCTGCCAAACTTGGCAACTCGTAAACTTGTTTGCCATTCTCAAAAATAGGAACGAGAAGTGGACGTGCTTCAAAGTTTTCAATGGTTTTATTGATGTAGGTGTAGGTTGGATGGAACATGTAGATACTGTCTAGATGAGTGACATCTGTATCAGCGAAGGTAATGTAATCTCCTTCAGATTTCCCTTTTTCTTTAGAGGTGATTCGCCACACTTGTTTTTTACCTGGAGTAGATACTTTTTCAGCATTGGAAGACAACTTAATGGTATCGCGCATATTTCCGTTTTCGTCTTCAATGGATACAATCTTATAGACTGCTCCCAATGCTGGTTGATCATAAGCAGTGATGAGTTTTGTGCCCACACCCCAGACATCAATTTTTGCTTTTTGCATTTTTAGGTTCAAAATGGTATTTTCATCAAGATCATTGGAGGCATAAATTTTTGCATCTGTAAATCCAGCATCGTCTAATTGTTGACGAACTTTTTTAGAAATGTAAGCCATGTCCCCAGAGTCGATACGGACTCCTTTAAAGTTTATCTTGTCTCCCATCTCTTTTGCAACTCGGATGGCTGCTGGAACACCAACGCGTAGTGTATCATAGGTGTCTACTAAGAAGACACAGTCTTTATGTGTTTCCGCATAGGCTTTGAATGCTTTGTAATCATCACCATAGGTTTGAACCAAGGCATGAGCATGGGTACCAGCTACAGGTATGCCAAAGATTTTTCCTGCTCGAACATTGGAAGTCGCAGATGCTCCACCAATAAAGGCTGCCCGTGTACCCCAAATTGCAGCATCCATTTCTTGAGCACGACGGGTTCCAAATTCCATCAATGGCTCATCTTCAATAACTGCCTTGATACGACGAGCTTTTGTAGCAATGAGTGTTTGGTAGTTGACGATGTTTAACAAGGCTGTTTCAATCAATTGGCATTGTGCCAAAGGACCTTCGATTTGGAGAATAGGTTCGTTCGCATAAACCAAATCACCTTCTTTTGCAGATCGGACGGTTAAGGTCATTTCTAATTGAGCCAAATAATCTAGGAAATCTTGAGGATATCCCAATTCTGTTAGGTAGTCAATATCTGTTTGACTAAAACGAAGATTATTAAGGTAGTCCACCACGCGCTCCAAGCCTGCAAAGACCGCATAACCATTTTTAAAGGGTTGAGAACGGAAGTATACCTCGAAAACGGCATTTTTATTGTGAATATTTTGGTCAAAATAGACCTGCATCATATTGATTTGATAAAGGTCGGTGTGCAGTATCAAACTGTCATCCTGAAATAGTGTCATAAGATTTCTCCTCTTGCCTTCCTAAGTGAAGACGATTCAGTTACTATTGAAACTGAACGCTAATATGCCTACTATTATAACAAAAAAATCGAGAAAAACTCGATTTAGATGCACAGAATGACGAAAATACTCGCAAGAAAAAGGAATGGTATGTAAGGAATGGATCTTGGCTTGTATATTGTAAAGACGAATAAGCCTAAGAGTGAGCTGATTTGAATAATCCATAGGATTTCAGTCAAGCCACAAATTAGGGACAGACTAGCCAAATATAGAAAATCACCCGAACCGATATTGAGCTGCCATTTCTCTGTCAGAAAAGCCAAGGCTAAAAAGCAACAAAAGAGCCAGTTAAGCTGGGAGAGTAACAGAGCTACAAAAGTAAAAACGAGCCAGACGGCAAAAGGATATTCCTGATGCTTGATGTCGTAAATGGTCAAAACTAGCCCTGCAAGGATGAGTATGGTTTCAGTTAGGCTTAGGAGTTGAAAATGGCAGAGCAGGACAGTAAGACCAGTTAAGAATTCTAGTCCAGCATACCAATAGGGAATATTTACCTTGCAATAACGACATTTGGATGCGGTTGAAAGCTGAGAAAGAATGGGAATCAGGTCCCAAACCTTGAGTCGCTTCTTACAAGAACTACAATGACTAGATGGTCGGATAATGGATTGTTCAGGGAACCGGTCAATGACCAGTCCCAAAAAGGAGCCAATTGAAGCTCCGAGGAAAAATAGGATACAGATCTTCATACCTATTTATTCGTAATCAATTTGGAAAATGAAGAGAAAGTTACACCGTTTCAATGGTAATTTGGAGAATTCCATAGGTGATAAGAGAATTCCGTATTCTTTCTTTGGTCTTTCCTGCCAAAGCATGGTTAGTAAGTTTAACAGTCAGTGTAGCACAATGTTCATATCCATCCATTGTCCATACTTTAAGTTGAACGATGGATTCCACATTTGGTATAGACAACAACTCAAGAGCCAGTTCATCACTCTTTATTCCAGACGGAGTTTGTTCAAGAAAGATTTTCAGATTATTCCATGCCTTAGGGAGGGCCTGACTAAGGATAAATAGAGAAATAATGATTGAAAGCAGGGGATCAAGGAAGTACCAATCAGTGAATTGGAGAATAATGGAGACAAGAATGACCGCCAGCCATCCTAAAATATCTTCTAGAAAGTGCAAACTAAGAATGGATTCATTATGGCTATGGCCATTTTTTAAAATACGGGAAGCGGCGAAATTGATGATGATAGCGATCACTCCAAGTACTAGCATCCCATCTTGGTTGACAGGTTGGGGATGGAAAAGATTGGGAATGTTTTCCACAAGAATTAGGCTAGAACCGGTAATTAGAATGCTTGAGGTCAAGAGTGCTGCCAAAATATTCCATCTCTTGTAACCAAAGGGATAGGTGCTATCAGCTGGTTTATTTGCGAAGGTCTGCATCAATGCGGAGCTGCCAATGGCTAGAGCATCCCCAAAATCATGGACAGCATCTGCTAAAATGGCGCTGGAGTGAAAGAGTGCTCCAAAGATAAATTCAATGATAGAAAAAGAAAGATTCAGCAAAAAAGCAATGAAAGTATTTTTACTAGACGACATGACAAACCCTTTCTATGTTATACTGTTTATAGGTTCATTATGCAATTAAATGAGCCAAATAACTAGAAACAAGTAAAACATTTTGTTTGTTTTTGAACATAATGTTTGAAATGTACGAGAGATGGATAGACGAATTGCAAAAACACGAAAGGCGATTTTTCAGGCGTTTTTGAGCCTATTAAACGAAAAAGGGTACGATGACATGCGTGTGCAGGATGTCATTGATAAGGCAGATGTTGGCCGTTCTACTTTTTACGCCCATTATGCCAGTAAGGAAGCTCTTTTGGAAGAACTCTGTCATGACCTATTTCATCATTTGTTTACAGGTCGTGAAGATAGTGATGTAACAGTTTTGCTGGCGCATATTTTCAAACATTTTCGGACAAATCAAGACCGAGTAGCTAGCCTCTTGTTATCACGCAACACCTATTTTTTAAAGGAATTAGAGACAGAGCTCAAACATGATATTTATCCAAAAGTGATGGAAGATTACATGCAGGATAAACGGAGTCTTCCAGAGGACCTATTGCTGCATTTTGTTGTCACTACTTTTGTGGAAACCGTCAGCTGGTGGCTACAACAACGTAAAAAGGTAGATGAAGTGACCTTGACAACTTACTTTTTGGAATTATTAGCCTAAGGAGAAAATATGCTTAGACCATTACATATGGCACATGCCTTTTTAGATGAGATTTTAACAGACCAAGACCTTGCTGTCGATGGGACTATGGGAAATGGACATGACACTTTATTCTTAGCTCAGCGAGCAGGAAAGGTCGTGGCATTTGATATTCAGGAACAAGCCTTGAACACAACGGCTGAAAAACTAGAAAAAGCTGGCTTGACCAATGCCCAATTAGTTTTGACAGGACACGAAAGCCTAGATCAGTTTGTGGATCAATGTAAGGCAGCTATTTTTAATCTTGGCTACCTACCTTCAGCGGATAAGTCAGTCATTACCTTGCCTGAAACCACCCTTCAAGCCATCAAAAAAGTCCTAGATCGACTGGTTGTTGGTGGTCGTCTTGCTATCATGATTTATTATGGCCACGAGGGCGGAGCAGTAGAAAAGGATGCGGTCTTAGACTTTGTCAGTCAGCTGGACCAGACCGTCTTTACTGCCATGCTTTATAAACCGCTGAACCAAGTCAATACTCCACCGTTTTTGGTGATGATAGAACGTATCAACAACAATTAAGGAGGTGATTGTATTACAAGTTTTGTTCAAATCATTATATTTTTAATCCTATTAGTTATTTCCAATACCATTTATCGATTAAATCCCAAATTTCCACTTCCATTTATTCAAGTTTTATTGGGAGTTGGTGCAGGTCTACTATTTGGAGTCGGGAATCTCGCCCTAGATCCTTCATTGTTCCTTGCTTTAGTTATTGCTCCCTTAAACTTTAGAGAGGGTCAGCAAAGTAATGTCGACGACTTGATGGAAAATTGGAAAGTTATTGCCTTCCTAATTTTTCCGTTGGTCTTTTTAACAGCCTTGGGAATCGGAACTTTGGCTGGCTACTTATTACCAGTAGAGGTTCCTCTCTCTGCAAGTTTTGCCCTTGGGGCTGCACTTGCGCCTACTGATGCTGTAGCCTTTTTAGTGTTATCAAATCGCTTTGCTTTTCCAAAACGATTAGAAACCATTTTGACCCTAGAGGGCTTGCTGAATGATGCGAGTGGACTTGTTGTTTTTCAATTTGCTATTTTGGCTTTAACAACTGGTAGTTTTTCCTTCGTGAGCGCAGGTGCTCAGTTTGTATGGGCACTTGTCGGTGGAATGCTCGCAGGACTTTTTCTTGCTTTTGGTCATCGTGGTTTGGTTTCATTACTTGAAAAATTGGATGCAGCCGATATTCCTGGAGTTCTGTTGCTCGAACTTTCATTACCCTTACTGGCTTATTTTGTGGCTACCTATATCGGTGGTTCTGGAATTATTGCAGTGGTCATTGCAGGTCTGTTTCAATCGAAGCAGTTGAAAAAAATGACTTTGTTTGATGCGCGTGTAAATCGTGTGAACCAAATTGTTTGGGATACTCTAAATTTCTCATTGAATGGGTTGGTTTTTCTTGTTTTTGGGTACGAATTTACTCGAATCATTCAGCCTGCTTTGAGGAATCCATTGATTAGTAATGGTCACTTGTTAGGGATAGTTATTCTCTTAACCATTAGTCTGTTTCTGCTACGCTTTATTGGTTTACTCTGCTTGAATGCTTATCGAAAAGCAAGGTCTTCTAAGAGTGTTTATAGTGTGCATGAGCTGGGGATTCTAACATTTTCAGGGATAAAAGGGTCGGTCTCTATTGCTACGATTTTGTTGTTACCAGAATTTGATAGTTTGATTTACAGTCTGATTCTATTTACTGTCGGAATGGTGACCCTGTTGAGTTTTTTGGCGGGCTTAGTCGTTTTACCAAGGTTTGCAAAACAGAAGAACGAGTCTCCGATTTTAGAAGGTTCTGTCCGAATCTCTATTCTGCAAGTGGTGGTCAACGAATTGGAACTGGATATTGATGATGCCGCAAATCCAAATGGTATTTATGTTGTAATTGGTCAATATTATAGGCGGATAGAACATCTTCATCGTCAGCTGATGTCTGTAGACATGCGGAAAGAGGTGGCCAGTTTAAGGTTGAAATTGGTAGAAATTGAACAGAAGGGGTTAGAGACTGCATTTGCGAAAGAACACCTCAGTTTGTCTTCCTACCGTCACTATCAAAACTACTTAAGAACATTGGAACAGGATATTAATCGTGACCTGGTTCCAACCTTCAAATACTTATGGCTAATCAGTCGAAGGGTCATCAATAAGTGGTATCATGAATGGATTAGTATCGGAACTAGTTTAGGGAAAAGGAATCAGGATGCGACTGCTCAAAAGAATGAGTATGATCCAGCATTGTCTGAATTATTCTTGGCCAATACCGCAGAGATTATTCAATTTTTAGAGAAAAATCAGTTGAGGTTCTCTGCTGAATACATTCAGCAGCTAAAAGAATTCTACCTATACCAAGCTCAATTGATTCATGCAGGAATCAAGGTGGAAGATGTTATCGGACGGATGAAACCCGAAAGTTTAGATGATCTGTTACGAGGGTATTATTTAGAAAGAAAAGTGGTTGCAGAATATGAAAAGTATGGTCATTTATCACAAATGGCAGCCAAGCAAATGCGGCGCAATATTAACCAACTAGAAAGTTATGCGCTGACGGAGTTTGATTATTTTTAAATGTATGGATATTGAATCAGACACGAGCGGGTGATAAAATGATAAATAAGAGTATAAAAAAAGGCCTAGAACCTGTGAGTGAATTTCCAACATTCTAGGTCTTTTCTTATCTGATTCATTTGAATTGTACTAGTTAAGAATTGGCTTGATGAACAATCGCTCGTCTCCTAGTTCAATCAATTCAACTTGATTACCATAAAAATCACTGAGCAGGGCAGGAGTTAGAATTTCTTGTTTTGGTCCCTGTGCCAAGACTTTCCCTTCTTTTAGAAGGAGGACGTGAGTAAAGTTGTTTGTGATTTCTTCTGCGTGGTGGGTGACATAGATGATGGCAGGAGCATTTGGGAGTTGACAGATAGAATCGATATGATGAAGGAGGCGCTCGCGTGCCAATAGGTCAAGTCCAACGGTTGCTTCATCTAATATCAAAATAGCTGGATATTCCATGAGGCTACGGGCAATGAGCAAGAGTTGGCGTTCACCCTGTGAAAGGCTCGCATAAGTCCGACCAATTAGGTGACTAGCCTTAATAGACTTAAGCATAGTTTTTGCTTCGTCGAGCTCCGCTTGCCCATATTCACGATATAGGATGGAGGACTTATATTTACCTGTCAATACGATTTGTTCTGCAGTTAGGTCAATGGGAAATCGTTCTGCTAGAAAAGAACCGACAACACCAATTTTCGTACGAAGACTGGGTATGTCACCTTTACCAAATTCAACCCCTAATACTGTCAAATCACCAGAGGTTTTCCAAAATTCTGCCATTAGAATACGCAGGAGTGTTGACTTGCCAGCACCGTTGAGACCCAAAATTGCCCAACGTTCTCCTTGTTGAAATTCCCAGTTTATATCTTCTAAAATTATTTTACCCTGTCTCTTATAATAGACATGTTTCAATGAAAGAATCATTGCTTATCTCCTATTCCTTTTGATTATTGTATCATAAAACTGTCGGCAATTGAGAATTTTTAACAAGATATATGGTATATTTCAGATTTTATGGTATAATTGAAATGTTATAAATTTTATTATAGGAGAACATCATGGAAGACCCTGGTAGTCAGACCATCTATTTACAACTATCTATTTTATTCTTATTGACCTTGTTCAATGCCTTTTTCTCAGCATCTGAAATGGCTCTAGTTTCCCTTAATCGTTCGAGAGTTGAACAAAAAGCTGCAGAAGGGGAGAAGAAGTTTGTTCGTCTTTTGACGGTGTTAGAAAATCCAAACAATTTCTTATCTACGATTCAGGTCGGAATCACCTTTATTTCAATCCTTTCTGGTGCTAGCTTGGCCAATGATTTAGGGGCTGTGTTTGCAAAATGGATGGGAAATTCTGCGACAGCTCAGACAGCTGGTTACTGGCTAGCTCTGGCGATGCTGACATATGTATCAATTGTTCTTGGTGAATTGTATCCGAAGCGAATTGCCATGAATATGAAAGAAAACTTGGCAATTGTCACAGCACCAGTCATTATTTTTCTTGGAAAAATTGTAAGTCCTTTTGTCTGGTTGTTATCAGCTTCGACAAACTTGATTAGTCGTATTACGCCTATGAATTTCGATGATGCAGATGAGCAAATGACTCGAGATGAGATTGAGTATATTTTAACCAAGAGCGAACAAACTTTAGATGCTGAAGAAATCGAAATGCTTCAGGGAATATTCAATTTGGATGAAATGATGGCTCGTGAAGTCATGGTACCGCGTACAGATGCTTTCATGGTAAATATCGAAGATGATATTAACGTCATCATGCAAGAAATTATTCGCCAAAATTTTTCTCGAATACCTGTTTACGAAGGGGATAAAGACAATATCATTGGCCTCATTCATACCAAAAAAATTCTTGCTGAAAGTTTCAAAAATGGATTCGATCAGTTAAATATTCGCCGTATTATGCAGGAACCACTATTTGTTCCTGAGACGATTTTTGTGGATGATTTGCTGAAGTCTTTTCGAAATACTCAAAATCAAATGGCCATCTTACTAGATGAGTATGGTGGCGTATCAGGGATTGTTACCCTCGAAGACCTGCTTGAAGAAATTGTCGGGGAAATAGATGATGAAACTGACAAAACAGAAATCTTTGTGCGTGAAATTGCGGAGAATACGTTCATTGTCCAAGGCAGTATGACCTTGAATGATTTCAACGAGTACTTTGATTTGGATTTGAGTAGTGATGATGTTGATACCATTGCAGGATTTTACTTGACAGGGCTTGGAACCATTCCAAGTCAGGATGAAAAAGAAGCCTACGAATTAGACAACAATGGTTTCCACATTGTGATGGTCAATGACAAAGTGAAAAATGGCCGTGTAACAAAATTGAAAATTCTCATCACCCCACTTGATGATGAGAACGAAGAGAAGGACTAGTTTTGGTCTTTCTTTTTTTATTCTTTTCTAAGATCAACGTATGTGTCCTAAATTGGGAGAATTGAATAAATAACATTTAGAGAACGTAAAAAACGTTCTCTTTTGTTTTTGCTCA
>NZ_JBMVJC010000049.1:0-7509 GCF_049893385.1 Streptococcus sp. VTCC 12905
AGATTTTGAAGAACAACAAAAAATAGGGGCATTTTTCAAAAAGATAGACGAGACTATCACCCTTCATCAGCGTAAGTTAGATTTGTTGAAAGAGCAGAAAAAAGGCTACTTGCAAAAGATGTTTCCCAAAAATGGAGCCAAAGTTCCTGAATTGCGATTTGCGGGGTTTGCTGGTGATTGGGAAGAGAGTAAGTTGGGGAAGGTATTTGACACCATAACAGATTACGTGGCAAATGGAAGTTTTGAATCGCTGAGAAAAAATGTTAATTCGTCAGATATTAACGGATTTGCTTACCTAGTAAGACTTCAAGATGCTTCAAATAATTGGCAAGGCCCATGGCTGTATACCGATCAGCATGGGTACGAATTTCTAAAAAAGTCTAAACTACAACCTGATGATATTATAATGGCTAACGTCGGTAGTGTTGGAAAGTTTTTCTTAGTTCCAAAGTTAGACAAGCCGATGACATTAGCACCTAACGCAGTGCTTATTAAATCTAGTGAAAACGACCAAGGGTTTCTATATCAAATGATGCTCACTCCAGAAATGCAATATAAGATTTTTGAAAAAACTACACCTGGGGTTCAGTCAAAAATCAACAAAACAGATTTTAAGATGATTGAAACTCGCCTGCCTAATATAGAGGAACAACAAAAAATTGGCTCATTCTTCAAACAGTTAGACGAGACTATCGCTCTTCATCAGCGTAAGTTAGATTTATTGAAAGAACAGAAAAAAGGATTTCTACAAAAAATGTTTGCATAACATGGTGTGAGTTTCTTATTTGAAATAAGAGAAAGAAGGTTAAATATGATAAAAATAGGTTTTCTTTTTGGAGCTGGGGCTGAAATTTCTTACGGGATGCCATCCGGTGGTAAATTTGCGTTAGATATCTTTAGACATTCAACTGAAACAAGTAAAAATACTTTAAAAGACATGCGCTCAAAAATAGATACATCTTCGGCATATGCAACAAATTGGTTGCCTGAAGACTTTGACTCGAAAAGTATTTCTTCATTTGGTCAACGGGTTTTTGATTCAATAATAAAAAGTACAATTGGAAATAATTGAAATGCAATAATCAGTAAATTAGGTGATTTTGATCACCTAGCAGAATCTGCAATAAGTAAAGTCTATGATGATGATAATCACTATATTAATACTGTAGAAACTGATCTTGATAAAAATTTTTCCGATATAAATATTTCCCAAAAATTATCCTATAACGATATATTTGATGCGGGAAATACTCTTTTTAAAAGTCAGTCCTTTTCTATTCTACTTACTTACTACGAAAAATACGCATTTTGTAATGAAGATGAAAAATTGTTATTTAAGAATATAATAGTCTCTATATTTCAATTGCAGTTAGGCGCATTGAGTGAGAATGTATCCAGAAAGATTGAAGAATCTTTATTTAGTAAAAACAGATTAAATTTAGATTTTTTTGATGATTTAGGTGGAATTATAAATGTTAACTATGATATGGCTGGAATTAGCGGGCTAAAGATTTTAGCTGAAAAAGATTTTGCTTCAATAAAACATCCTATAGTTAAATTAGCCTATGCTATATTGGAGAACATTTATTCAGATATTTTAGATTATAAATCGTTAATTGACTCTAATTGGCACTATTTATATAATCCAAAAAACGAGTGGGCTAAGTTTTCTAAAATTGTAGTTTTTCTATACACTGTACACGATTATATACTTAAACAAACTGATGGTTTGGACAAAAATAACGACGGATATTATAATGATATAAAAAAAATACAAGAAGATGATAATTTTGAAATAACTACTATAGGGACTACAAATTATAGTCCTTTCATTTCAACAATTATTAACCACGATATCAAGTTTTTAAATGGTGGAACAAGTATTTATTATGATCCATATCTAAATTCTATTGTTGAAAATGATGATGAAAGCAACCATTTTATTGTACCGTTATTGTTTACTCAAAGTGGAACAAAGCCTATGACTTCAATAGATATGTCTGAGAAATATGTTGATTTTTATCATGAACTTCTTGAATCTGATGTAGTAGTAGTTATAGGATTTGGGTTTAATTCAGACGATGAACATATTAATGGTATATTCAGACAATTAATTAATAAACATGATAAAACAATATACATCGTGGATACTGATACTAATTCAGAAATTCATAAGAAAAACAAAATACAAAAAAAACTTAAGATAGAACGAGCTACTAACATTAATTTTATTACTATAAATCCAGACAATAGAAAATCAGATGATGGTGAAATGTGGTATAAAAAAATATAATCAATGTTTTCTTAAACCCATTATACAAAGAGGGTCTATAATTAGATAATAACCCCTCGAAAATACTATTAAAACAGCCCTAATTATCTATTGATTAGATAATGGGGGCTGTTTTTTTGTTAAGTGATATAATAAACCATAAAAGAAGTTTAGAAATACGGTCCTGGTCATAAATAAACAATTTAATTAATTATTTATTTAATTTCAGAAAGGGTTCTGTTGCAAAGTTTGTTGAAAATGATAATAAGTGATTTTTTTAAAAGAAAAATAAAATAGAAAGAATAAAGAATAATATGAAATTTAAAGATTATACTTGGGATAAAGAGTTTGAAATAAAAGGGTATTTTTCAGAAATACCCGAAGATATTGTTAATGAGCATGATTCCTTAAGTGGTATTTTACATTATTCTCCTAGTGAAATTGTACTTGAATTATTCGGTGCGTTCGAAGTAGAGTCTGGAATATCTTTTGGATTTGGAAAGTATTTGGAGAAAATTTACGGATATTCAAGCGATGGAAAAATTATAATATTAAATACCTATGGAGAACCTACTGGAACATCCTCCTCCCCTGGATTTCCAATAACTAAATATCATGTAAAAAATTTCAAAATTTATAATGTATATTACAGTGCAATTGAAAATTTCAATTATAGTTCTGAATCTTTTAAGAATCTGTTTGATAAGTTAGAGAGTGAAAAATCTGTAGAATATAAGTTTAGTTTTGAACACATTGAAGAATGGGTAGATAAATCATTAGTGGATATAAAGCTTGGAATAAGTTTACCCATCAAGAGATTTCATTAAGGAAAATTGAGTCAAACTTTGACAATATACTAAATCATTGGTTTGATAAATCAGAGGAACTTGAATTTATAGTTAGGGAATTTTCAAAAAATCTTCATGGTGATTTATACTTAGAAGATCAACTTGTTGACGCAATACGAAATTTAGAAGTATACTCTAGAAACTTTATGAATTTTAAGAAATGTGAAAATTTATCAGATGGTGAGCAAATGGCAAGGAAAGCTTTGCTTGATTTTATAAAAACATCAATTCTACAAGAATTTAGGAAAAAGTTCGAAAATAAATTAAAATTTGGCCCAAGAGGACCTGTGCTTGCCGAACGTCTGGCAAATTTATTTGATTCAATAGACGAACCAAGTAAAGTTAAAATCTTTTCGAAATACCCAGATAAAGAATTATTAATAAAAAAGTTAATTCAAACACGTAATTATCATACTCACGGAGATTCCAAACATAAATATCCATTAATGATTAGTGATTTTAATGAAATGTATGAAACAAAATTACTGTTGCAAGAAATATTAAGATTTTATATTTACAAAGAGTTAGATATGAAATATGTCTATGAAAATTCATAAATATGTTGGTTCTGTTGCAAAGTTTTCCAAAAAATCTATTTTAGTTTAAAATTGAGAAAAAAGACAGAGAGGACAGAGTAATGAATGTTTAGAACTTAGTAGTCGTCCAAAAACGACTACTTTTTTTGTTGAATCGTCCAAGGACGATTCGATGCTTTTGACTTGTAAGAACAGGATTGAATGAAGCCATACTGTTCGCATATTTTTAGTGGATGAACAAACAAAATACGAGAGATTTTTTCTTCTTTTTGTATGACAAAAAGAAAGATCTTTTGCCCATTTTATTTTTATAAAATGGGTAGGTGGCGTTTGCGTAAAGCAAATCGACACAATCCAAAGGGGATAAAAGGGGAAAGTGAAACTTCCCCCTTTTCAAGCCACATTGTAATACAAGAACGAAGTGCTTTGTATTACAATGTGATAGCTTGCAGTATTTATGGTTTTATGTTTTCTATTTTGTTGTGAGGATTGTAACCGAATAGGGCGCAATACTTATTACAAAATCAATGACAAAGGGCGATTGAGGAATGAGCGCTGAGGCATTTTATCTTTGAGGAAGTTCTTGATGGATCAGAAAAATGTATCACAAATTTAAACAAAGACTCACTCATTTAAGAGACGCTACTATCATGAAATTTTGTTGTTGCGATAAGCAACTTCTGATACACGATTTTTAGCCATTACATCACTCGTTTTTAGAGTGATGTGTAAGTGCGCATTGCACTCTTTTTTAACGAAACAAGCCGACCAGCGTTTGAAACTTTTTAGTTTTTCATCATTCTATTTTAAAACGCTCTAAAACTCGATTTAAGCGACTTTAATTCGAAACTGTCTATTTTGTTCAAAGGGAACATTAAGAATGCTTAAACGAGCTTTTAAGTGGGTTTAAAGTGATTTTGAATTGAATAGCTTGTTGTAAGTTGTAAAAAAACAAGTTAAACAAAGTATAGGTTTTCCATTTAAGGGTTGTTAGGGCTTGCCCTGACCGTCTGTAAGACGCTTGATTGCATGATATGAGTATTTAGCTAGTCAAACAGTTAAAACAGCTTATATGAGCAATTAGAGGGAATACAATAAATTCCTAAAAGTGGTTTTGATCTTTTCTTTTAGCGAGTGAACGAAGTGAACGCTGCAAGTAAAATGTGAGCGTGGTTTTTGCTCACTCCTTTTTTGATGATTTTGACCTTTATTTTTACATTCGCCGTTTGTATAATTAAGCGAGACAAATAAAAAAGCCATTTATGTTACACTCAAATTGTAATACCCGCTAAAGCATACAAGGAGAGTGAACATAAATGACTTATACCCATCTTACACCAAACGAGCTTGTAATGATAGAAGCATATTTTCATCAAGAAACTCCGGTTGCTATCGTTGCGAAGCAGCTTAAACGTGGACGCCAAACAATTTACAATGTCTATAACTTTCTCAAATGTGGTGGAACAGCACTTGAATACTTTGAACAATACAAAGAAAATAAGCGATGTTGTGGGAGAACCGAAATCATTTTTCCTGCTGAGGAAAAAGAATACATTGCAAAAAGATCAACTGAAGGTTGGACCTCAGACGTCATTATTGGCCGTGCAGAGCGAACCTTCTCTTGTTCAGTAAGTACCCTCTATCGCCGGTTTAAGACGGGAGAATTCAATGTTTTACATTTACCGATGCAAGGAAAACGAAAACCAAATGGTTATAAGGAAAAACGTGGAAAACAGGCATTCAAAAGAAATATTTCTGAACGTAAAAAAGATTATGTCGTTTTCGAAGAAGAATTTGGACATTTAGAGGGTGATACGATTGTCGGCATCCATTATAAAAGTGCCGTCATCACACTCGTTGAGCGACTTTCAAAAGCCATTATCGCCTTGAAACCAGAAGGCCGTAAGGCAGTTGATATTGAAAATTCGATTAATGAATGGCTTCAATCCGTACCCAAAAATCTTTTCAAATCAATTACCTTTGATTGTGGAAAAGAATTCTCTAATTGGAAAAGTATTAGTAATACGAATGATATTGATATTTATTTCGCAGACCCAGGAACGCCTTTCCCAACGGGGATTAAATGAACATTCAAACGGACTCCTCCGAAAAGATGGACTACCAAAAGAAATGGACTTCAACCAAGTCAATCAAGGATTCATCTCATCCGTTGCTTCCAAAAGAAACCATATCCCTAGAAAATCACTAAATTACCAAACACCATTAGAAGTTTTTTTGAGTTACGTAAATGGAAAGTTTTGTCTCGCTTAATTTGACAAATAATAAGTTGTCTCTCTACCAGCACTAAATGTCGAAGAGCCAAAAATCTGAGCCAGAATGAGGTTCGTTCTGACCCAGATTTTATTTTGCACAACTCATCAGTCCTTATTAACAAAGAGCTCATATTCCTCATGTTGAGAATACGAAGGCCATGTACCAGCTTATTGGTTTAGTATATAAAATTACTCATTATTTTTGTCATATTCCATCTCATCTTCAGTTACCCACATATGATTCTTAACTTCTTTTTGACCATCGGTTGGAGTGTAATTAACAACGTAAACAGTTCCTTTAATAGATTTATCTACTTTTGCTTCAGCTCCCATCATCCCATCCATGTGATCGGCATTCAAGATAACAGTATCGCCCTCATTTGCTACAGTCTTAGTATCTTTTAACTCTTCTTGTACTACCCATCGATGATTCTTAACCATTGGTCCTCCAGTTTTTGGCTTATAGCTTACTTCATAAATTGTAGTATCAAAGGCCCCTACAACTTGAGCTTTTGCACCTTTCATCCCTTTCATATGATCGGCTAGCAGTATAACATTACTTCCCACCGGGAATTTAGGGTTCGCAGCATCTTTCATTGAAGAAGGAACCATACCTTCGTGATTCATTCCCTCCATACTATTCATTTCACTAGACGCTGTAGAAGTCAATTCCTCGTTTGTGCTTTTAGAATTATTCGATTCACTTTGATTGCTACACGCTCCTAAAAATACAATAATTCCAAGACTTACAAATACTAATTTTATCATCTTTTTCACTGTCTTCATCCTCCTTTAATTAATCACATTTAGGTCATCTCATAAATTTGTAATCCAAAAACTTCTTTTTTAATTGTAGCTATTGATAAGTCCTTCTTAGAAAAGATTACTACAGAATTTGATAAGATATCTAAATGAACTTTTTCGACACTATCTATCGAAATCAGTTGAAAAAATATTTTTTTTGCCCAACCTTCACATGCTAGTTTAGCATTTTTTATCTGTTTTTGAAACAAATAACTCTCCTCCTTTATTGAAATGGTAACTTTATAACAAATTTAGTTCCTAGACCTAATTTACTTTTTACAGTTATACTACCTTTATGCGCTTCAACAACGCTCTTTACAATAGCTAATCCGATACCTTGCCCCCCTAAAGCTCTACTTCTGGAGGGGTCAGCCATATAAAATCTATCAAAAATATGAAGTTGCTGATCTTTTTCTATACCGATGCCGTTGTCTTCAACAATTAAAAGAACATGGTCTTTATTTTTACTTATAGAAAACTTAATGGTTCCCTCCTTTTGCGTAAATTTAATAGCATTATTCAAAAGATTGATAACAACTTGGTTCATTTTATCTTTATCTGCAGATATATTGATGTTATCCCCTTGGATTTCAACATGAAGTTTTTTTGAGTTACGTAAATGGAAAGTTTTGTCTCGCTTAATTTGACAAATAATAATTTTTGAAAAAAATAAAAAAGGCGAAGCCTATATTAATTTATGGTAGTGTAAAATAAGTTGTGTAAACACAAAAAGGAATAAATCCGTTATAGTAGAGTTGCAAAACATTACTAGAAAG
>NZ_JBMVJC010000050.1:0-6215 GCF_049893385.1 Streptococcus sp. VTCC 12905
AGTATCTTTGTGAATTCATAGTAGAGCGCTCCGGACGATGTACCGTATGGGTTTCAGGAGATATGAAAAAACTTAATGCAGTTGATTTCCCTCATAAATACAAAGTCGATATGAAAAATAAAAAGGTACAAGTCTGCCTATACCACCCATCAAAAGATGAGTGGAATCCAACCCATTGGTTAAAAGATTCCCTCGTTCCATGGACCTGTGAATGGCTCCTGTTTTATGAGTTATGGTTATCAACAGGAGAATGGCTTGGTGGAGGTGAACATCCATCGGCCGAATCTGTTCAAGTCTAATGAAAATGAAGATTCTGGAAACATTTGCCACATTCGTTTTGAACCATCAACGAAATTCCATTAAAATTGTGCAATAAGTTTCTTATTTGTCTTCATCAATGCATAAAGTCCCCCAAATGCTTTCACAAAAAGTGAAGGCATTTGGGGGACTTTATTTATAAAAGACTACATATCTACGTTTTAACGACAACAATTAGTGTTCACCGCACAGGTTTTTAATGAGTAAAAAAGTCCTCTTTATTTTATAGTTTACGAGGTGAATAAATTAAGAAAAAATATATTTGAAGGGATGGGTAGGGTACCCTATTTTGACACAATAGGGAAAAATGATCCGACTCTAATATCGTTTTAAAAAAGTGAGAAATTTGGTTGAGAAGGAGCAACATATGCAAAAATTCACAAAGATAACTATTGAAAAAGACTACTTACCTTATAGGAAAATAGAACTAAATTGGTTGAAGAAAGAAAGCAACCCGGATACTGAAATACTCAGAAGTATGATTATATTTGGAAGGAATGGGATAGGGAAAAGTACTATTTCTAAATCTATTTCTAGTTTAAGAGATATAAGTGAGGACATTACTCTATTTAATGAAAAAAATACAGTGAGTACCGCGATAAATATTACTGATAGCGATAAAGAGACTATATTTGTATACAATGAAGAGTTTCAAAGAGAAAAAGTAACTTTTACGGAAAATGAAAAATTTGAAGCAATTGTCCTTATTGATGATCAAAAAGATCTATACGTAAGCCACAAAAAATAGACTTAGTTAATCTTGATAAAACTTTTATGCTATGCTATAATGCAGTAGGGTGAAAACGATCGTTATGTTATAGAAAATAAAAATTTTTAGTGGGCCGTCTATAGTATGCGCTATCTTGATTTAAAAAATTCGCCTAAGGATAGATTAATGATGTTTAAAGTGGATTTTTTATGTTTGAGTTAGACGATAGGCTACTTTCTGTTCAATATACAAAGTTTTTACAGGGTTAAAGTTTACTATTGTTTCTATTGTTTGAAATATTGAAGGAGGAGTATCAAATGGAAAATAAAAGTAGATATGTCACAAAATTTTATGTAGTTTTAATGATGTTAAGTTTAGTGTCTCAGTTGTTTGTGCCATTTCTTCAGGTAGCAGCGGTCGAAGTACCGACGACTGTAGTAACAGAGATGACTGCTAAGCCAACGAGCGAGAATACAGCAGAATTAAATTTAAGTTTAAATAATACTAGTTCTGAGAAGAAAAGTGAACAAATTGAACTTCATTCAAGTGTATCAATGATACCAGGTTCATCAGAGACATTGGTAAGTACAGAAGGCAAAAATGTTGGAACGTATCAAATTAAGGATCGACAAATTGATGTTGAGATTAATGAGAATGTTTCTGCGCAAGTTAACATTCCAGTTACTTTTTCAGCAACTGATACGGCAGCAACTGCAACATTTACAAATGGTCAATTAACAGCAAACGTTGATGTGGCTGCAAAGCAGAATAAGACATCATCTTCCTCTACTAGTAGTTCTGAAGAAAAAGTAACTACTAGTACGAGTACAACATCAAGTACGAGTACAACAGTAAGCACGAGTACAACAGCAAGCACGAGTACAACAGCAAGCACGAGTACAACAGCAAGCACGAGTACAACATCAAGTACGAGTACAACATCAAGCACGAGTACAACATCAAGCACGAGTACAACATCAAGCACAAGTATAACTTCAAAAAGTGAAGTTAGTACAAAAGCAACAACTCAGGATGAGCAAGCAAATGATATTAGCAGTTACTTACCTGATAGTTCTAATGGCACTATTATAGATAAAGCAGATATTAAATTTACAGATCAAAGCAATAATGAGGTTAGTGCAGCAGATGTCACAGCTGATACAAATGTATCATTAGCCTATAATTGGTCAATACCTAATGAACTAAAGGATGGCTATAGTGTTAAAGCAGGAAATTATTTTGAGTTTAAATTACCAGCATATATTACCTATCGTGCAGGAACAGGTGACCTTGGAGACTATGGTACGTATGAGATAAAAAGTGATGGTACTGTACGTTTCACATTTAATTCAAATGTTGACGATAAAGAGAATATTAAAGGTACCTTTAATTACAATCGCGCTAAAATCAATGTTACTGAACCTGGTCAAACGACAATTATTGTACCAACAACTTCAGGAAATCAAAAGGTTGACATTATTGTGAATCCAACTGGCGGTAATGATATTGCTAAGTCTGGAACTGTATCACCAGCCAAAAACCCACAACGTGTGAATTGGCAAGTTGATGTTAACACTAACGGTAAGACTTTAAATAATGCAGTTATTGAAGATACTTTACCTAAGGGTTTGAAATTAACTAGCACTCAAGTTTATCTGTTGAATATTGATTTGAAAGGTAAAATTACTGGTGAAGGTCAACAATTAGCGGAGGGAACTGATTATACTGTAGCAGATAACGGTACGGTTACTTTGAAAGGAAACTATTTAACGACACAAAAAGCATTTAGAATTAAGTATGCAACTGATATAGAAGCGGATGCTATTCCAAACGAAGGTGGAAATGTTAAATTTGAAAATAATGCAACATTAGTCAACAATGGTAAAGCTTATCCAGCTCAGGCTACAGTAACAGCTAGTTATGGTGAGTTATTATATAAGAAATACGAGGGTGCTTCAGGGTCACAAAAATTAAATTGGACGATTAACTACAATGCGGGCGATAAAAAGCTACCAGCTGGGACTGTATTAACTGATAATTTATCAGGAGCACAGGAATATACTGGAACACCAAAACTAGTATATACAGATGGACTAAATAGTGGTCAAGTAGTTAAACAAGATGATTACAAGATTACTTACAATGATAATAAGACTCAAATGACCATTAAGTTTACAAATGGGTTAGAGCAAGCGGTTAGAATTACCTATCAAACGCAAGTGAATACGCCAATTAATGGGTCAACAACCATTGGTAACTCTGCTGAAAGTAATGGCAAAAAAGTGGAAGTTGGTAATATAAAGGTTGCTGAACAAGGAATTGTTAAGTCTCTAGGTGCTGTTGACTATAATGCGAAAACAGTTGCTTGGAATGTGAAAATTAATTACGGCCAACAAGAAATGACTAAATGGTCTGCTGAAGATACCATTCCAAATGGTTTAACATTAGTAGATGATACGTCATTTGTATTAAATGATGTTACAACCAAAGCAGTTTTGGAACGTGGAATTGACTATCAGTTCATTACAACGGATACTGGGTTCAAAATTGAATTATCAGGAGCATATAACAAGACTTCTGATGAATTCTTATTAACATATAAGACGAATTTTGATACTAAAAAATTAATTGGTAAAAAATGGACAAATACAATTGTGGCTACTTGGACAGATAAAAATGATGCTAAGCACCAAAATACTGGTTTAGCAGATTTTACACCAAAAAAAGAATTCGTAACGGATGGTACAAAATCAGGTAGTTATAATGCAGTCAATAAGCATATTACATGGACAGTTGTGGCTAATTATAATCAACGAGAATTAAAGAACGCTAAATTGGTAGATACACTGACAGGAGATCCAGAGTATGTTACTGATAGTGCCAAGTTATATGAAGCCACAATTAAAACAGATGGTAATTATACATTAGGTAATCCAGTTGATACAAATATTGATTATGCTAAAGATAGCAGAACATTAACGGCTAATTTGCCAGAAAATAGCAATAAGGCTTATGTTATGATATTTGAAACTTCATTAGAAGGAAAAGTCATTGATGCGCCTAGCTATGATAATACTGCAAAGTATACAAATGATGGTCAGGATAAGGACCTAACTGCTAAAGTGTCAGTACCAAATGGTGGTACGGTTGCTTATAAAACTGGTGAGCAAGATAAAGAAGATTCTGCTTATGCGGTATGGAATATTACAGTAAATCCAGAGCAATCAACATTAAAAGATGTTACAGTTGTTGACAAGCCATCAACGAATCAAGTGTTGGACAAGAGTGATGTTGTTGTTTATGGAACAAAAATTGCCACTAATGGTGCAATTACAGTTGATAAGACAAATGTGTTGACAGAAGGTAAGGATTATTCAATTAATATTACGACTGACCAAACAAGTGGTGAGCAAGTCATGACGATTAAATTCTTACATGAAATTTCAACAGCATATTCTGTTCATTATCGAACATTAATCAACAGTTCTAAGATAAATGATACGTTGAGTAATACAGTGACTGTCACTGGTACAGGTAAAAAAGTAGTTAATAAAGAAGTTACAACATCACATGAGGTTGTAAACAATAGTGGAACTGCTGAAGGAACGAATTTAGACTATCAATTAACTAAGGTTGATAAGGATACTGACAAGGTTCTAAGCGGTGTTAAATTTGAACTTTGGTCATACAAAAATAATGCTAAAGGTCAACTATTGCGTACAGGAACAACTGATGATAAGGGCCAAATCAGATGGAATAATCTGAAGAGTGGTAAGTATGTTCTTGTAGAAACGGCACCAACTGATTATCAAACGGTTACAGACAAAATTATTACATTGAAGGCTGCTGATGCTAATTCTGATAAGCTTGTTACTAGTACAATCACAAATGAGAAGGTTAAAACTTCGGTTAGTGGTGAGAAAACTTGGGTAGATAATAATGACCAAGATGGTGTACGACCAGATGAAATTACGGTTAACTTGTTAGCAGATGGTAAAAAGGTTGACTCAAAGACAGTGACCGCAAAAGATGGTTGGAAGTATAAATTTAATAACTTAGATAAGTTCAAGGCTGGTCAAGCAATTAAGTACACGGTTGACGAAGCAGCGGTTGACGGGTACAAGACAACGTATAATGGCAATAACATTGTTAATACGCATCAGGTAGCTAAGACGAGTGTGTCAGGCCAGAAGACGTGGTCAGACCATGATAACCAAGACGGTCTACGGCCAGATGAAATTACGGTTAACTTGTTAGCAGATGGTAAGAAGGTTGATTCAAAGACAGTGACCGCAAAAGATGGTTGGAAGTATGAATTTAATGACTTAGATAAGTTCAAGGCTGGTCAAGAAATTAAGTACACGGTTGAAGAAGCAGCCGTTGCTGGTTATGAGACAACGTATGATGGCAATAACATTGTTAATACGCATCAGGTAGCTAAAACGAGTGTGTCAGGCCAGAAGACGTGGTTAGATAATAATGATCAAGATGGTAATCGGCCAGACAGTATCACACTACACTTATTGGCAAATGGTAAGGAAGTTGCAACAAAGGCGGTAACCGCTAAGGATGACTGGAAGTACGAGTTTAATGACTTAGATAAGTACAGCGCTGGTAAAGAAATTGTTTACACGATAACAGAAGATCAAGTAAATGATTACAACTCTGACGTTTCAGATGCGAAGAATATTGTAAACAAGTACACCCCTGGTAAAACAAGTGCAACGGTAACGAAGGCATGGCAAGATGCTGATAACCAAGATGGCCTACGGACAAGCATTAAAGTACAACTTTATGCAAATGACAAGGCTTATGGTGATCCCGTTGAATTAACTTCAGATACAGGTTGGACATATACTTGGAATGATCTGAACCAACGTCAAAACCATAAAGATGTGAAGTACACTGTTAAAGAGGTGAACACACCTGATGGTTATGTGGCTGAAGTAAATAGTGAAGATCAAGGTAATTTGATTATTACGAACACCCACAAAGTAGCTAAAACGAGTGTGTCAGGCCAGAAGACGTGGTCAGACCATGATAACCAAGATGGTATACGACCAGATGAAATTACGGTTAACTTGTTAGCAGATGGTAAAAAGGTTGATTCGAAGACAGTGACCGCAAAAGATGGTTGGAAGTATGAATTTAATGACTTAGATAAGTTCAAGGCTGGTCAAGAAATTAA
>NZ_JBMVJC010000051.1:0-5516 GCF_049893385.1 Streptococcus sp. VTCC 12905
AAGGCATTTGGGGGACTTTATTTATAAAAGACTACATATCTACGTTTTAACGACAACAATTAGTGTTCACCGCACAGCCATGTTAAACATTAACTGCCTCAAGGAGATTATGAAAAAGAAAAAATTTAGGATTGTTTATAGTATATAAATGGGACCTTAAATTCATCTTAACCAACTTTTTGAGTTGTACGTTGACCGACATATTGAAACGTCCTGACATTCTTATTATCAGCTTCCAAGGTAACTTGAAATTGGAAATAATGGTCTCGTCCATCAACCGACTTTTCTTTGTTGAGTTTGAAGTAATTTTTATGAGAGAGTGCCATGGAAAGCAGGATATCATCAATGATAAAAGTCAAGGGTGTTCCATCAGCTGAGTAACGGTAAAAATCTTCTTCAAACTTGATATAACTTTCTGAGAAATAATCTATTTGCAACTTATCTTTATATATCTCTTTTCTATTCATCATCTTCTTCTCCTTCCACCAAGTAAATAGCTAAAATATCCTCAACCTCAACAAGATGAAACTTATCTGCTGATTTAACCACGATTTTTTCTTTTGATACCTCTGTCACCTGTCCTTGATAGGTGGCTTTTTGATTGCCTTCTTTGACGATAAATTGCCCTGATAGTTGCCCTGAATAGAGTTGTGAGATAAGGGTCAGCTTATCCAGTAAGCTAAGTTCTTCTGAAAAGATTATCTTATGCTTTTCCTCATCTAGTGATGTGGTGTGTTCCGATAAGAAAAAGCCCATCCATTTCATCATGCCACGGTCTTGATGGTCTCTAGCAGATTGAAAAGGTAAATAACTTCTATCTATCATTAGCTTAGTCCGTCCAATCCACCTGCTGAATGTCCACCAACTAGTTTACTTCTGGCAATAACCCGTGAGCCTTCTGATAAGGCATTTGCCTTCAAAAGCGAGGTAAATCCGAACTGATGTCTGATGGTGTCAATGGCTGATTGAAGCCTTTCTTCTTTTTCGATTTGTTCCACGTCATCAAAAAGGGAGATTAGTCCGAATGATTCATCTACTAACTGAGAATAATAAACGCTGATACTTCTAACCGCTCCTGAACTATACTTCTTATGAAACAGAGCCAGAACATGATTCTTCAAGGTTTCTGTTTGATTCGTTGGTTCAATCTTCATCTGAGCATGAATACTTTTCTTGCCTTCGCTTCGAGAATAACCTACGCCAATAGAAACACAAGTCGTCTTCTTGCCTGTTTTTCTGAGACGGACAGCTACCTGCTCTGCCATTTCCGAAAGGACCATCTCAATTTCTTTCTGTCTGACATAATCTCTTGGCAATACTTGAGAATTGCCTATGCCATTAGATTTTGGTTTATAGGGTTTATGGACGTTACTTTCATCAATTCCATTAGCGTGAAAGAAAAGGTCAACACCATTGACTCCTAGATGAGCCTTGAGGACATCAGGATTACTATTAGCTAGTTCCTTGATAGACATAATTCCCAAAGCATTGAGTCGTTTCTTCATGCGACTGCCTATTCCCCAAAAATCTGTCATTTCCTGAATACCCCAGACCTTGGTTTCTACGTCCTCATAAGACCAATTTGCACGCATGGTTTTCGTCTTCTTGGCTTCATTATCCAACGCCAACTTAGCCAAAAGTGGGTTACTGTTAGACATGCCTACGGTTGAGTAAACGCCTGTCTGTCGGAAAATATCGTGTTGAATTTTACTTGAAATCACATCCAGCTTTTCTTTTCTGGACAAGTTTTTGTTAGGGACAAAGTAATTTAGAGAGCCTGTCAGGTCAATAAATCCCTCATCAATCGAATAAGGGAGAATATCTTCTGGACTGCCATAGTTTTGTAGAATACGCTGGATTTCTAGGTTCTTTTCGATATAGAGACTCATTCTTGGTGGGACAATAAAGGTCACCTTTGCCCATTCTTCGACAAATTGAACATACTCAGGTGTAATTTCAATCCCTTGACGTTTGGCATTATAGTAAGAAAACTTTCGAGTATGTATATCAAAGGGTAAGTCATATACTCTTCCGACATTCCGCTTATCAAAGACCTTTTTAAACATAGGTGATGAAGCAAGAATCAAGCCGTTTGAATTATCCGCTCTGCTCATGACACAAAGAGACGTTTTTAAGGGGTGAAGCCCTCGCTCGACACACTCAACGCTGGCATAGAAAGACTTCATATCAATAAAGGCAATATCACTTTTAGGCTCTCTTGAATAATCAAAATAGCCCATAGATTTATCCTCCCACTGCTGGCATAAAGTGACCAATGATTTTCCCTACAATCCTTGGATTGTCTTCTGCGGAGGCAAACATGTCTGAATAGTCAGGATTGAGAGATACTAAGCGGTAGCCATCTTCTTCTAGGTAAACCTTCTTGATATAAGCTCTCTCATTCCAGACCACAGCGTAAACTGCTCCGTCATAGTCAAAGCCACCCTCACGGATAAGAGCAACTTCCCCACTCGCATAGACAGGCTCCATAGAATCCCCTTTAATCCATGTGGCAATATCATACTGGTAATCTGTTTCTGAAAAGACTTCTACGGTATCAGTTTCATCATAGGTACTTTCCCCTAGACCAGCAGACAGCTCAACATCATCAATAACCTTGATACTGTATAGTTGAACAACTTTACTTTCCTCTTGGACAGTAAGCAATTCTTCTGCATACTCCTCAACCTTTACACGGTTAATATCATTGAGTTTCAGATAAGTCTCTACAATTCTATGTTCTGATTCAAAATAGCCCGTTGACACACCCAAAATATCTGCCAACTTTTCGATGTTATGACTGTTTGGTTTTGTCTTGCCACTTTCCCAAGTGAAATAGGACTGACGGGAAATATCAAGCTTTCTAGCCATGTCAGCTTGACTGATTTTTAATTCTGTACGTCTCTTTTTGAGAGCTTCTGATGAAAACATAGTTACCTCCTTAACTTAAATAATATATGTCTTTCGCTTTTTGATAAGCTTGACCCTCTGTCAACTTTTCTTTATTCCAAGCATAAAATATTGCTATGCCTTTGTCATAATACGCCCAAGTTCCTACGCTGGTCGAGGAAACAGTGCTTCTGAATTTTTTTTGAGATAATTCTGCCACCTCTTTATCAGTAACAAAATCTTTTTGACTGAGAAGATAGGATAACTTTTCTACTGGTCCAGGATCATAAGAGTTGTACTCCGAGACAATGCTATCATGAACTCTAGCAAAACTTTCTAGAATTTTTCTATTATCTCTTGATTGATAGTGATGAACAGTTTGAATAATTGACTCTTTGCTCTCACCTGTCAAGTAAGTTAGCAAGTCTATCAGACGAATATTCAATGCTTCATAGGACACATGAAGAGAATTAGCAACTTCCTGAAAACTAGACTTCTGGTAGTAAATCTTGGATAGCAAAACAATATCAGGCATAAGCAAACAAGCTGAGAAATAATTAGCTTCAACCTCCTCAGGGGCGGTCTGATTTTCCTTTAGTTCGGTAAAGACTGTGCCATGGTGATTAAGCAAAAAATGTCCCAATTCATGACATTTGGTAAAATTTTGACGTACTACTGGATTCTCTTTTTCATAGGAAAGTGAAATCCCTCCTGAATCTATTAAGGTGAGACCTTCAATCTGACGTTTGGAAAAATGATGCCCTAACACCTTAATATCATTCTCAGAGATAACATAGTTAAAGAAATCTTCAAAAGTATAGGACAAGAGAGATAATTTTCTTAGTTTGATAAAGGGATATAGTTGTGATTTAACAACTGAACTAATCTTTGAAAAGGTGTTTCCCAAATACTTTACCTCCTTGTCAGTTTTATAACTGACAATATTGTACAAAAAAAGTGGACGATTGTCCACTTAAAAAATTAAATAGTTTGCTTTATATTCCAATATTGCAAAATTTCATTAAAAACCTATATTAAACGTCTTACCTCTTTCTATAGCATTATGTTCAAGAACTTTTATGTCTTCTATTTCACTTTCATGTAATTTTATCTCAAAGTCAAATTTATTAGAATCAACTAAGATGTACAGCTCATAGCTATCATCAGGGAGGCTTTCTAGTTTATAAACTACTCCCTTAAAAACTTGCCCTTTCTTAGTGATTAAGTAAACTCTATCTCTTATATTAAAATCAAGGTAAAGACTGAAAAGGCAACACTTTTCTGTACAAAATTTATAAAGTGTTTTTGTTAAACGATTGCTCTTTTAGTCATGGGTGTTTGGTAATGAAATGTGCTGTGGATGCGATGGTGATTCCACCAGTGGACATAATCCTTAGTTTTAAGGGTTAATTCTCCTAAAAGTACCCTGAGTAAAGTGCTTTTTCCAGCACCATTTGCTCCTACTAAACCAATACGGTCATAATCATATACTTCTAATTCATTTATATCTAAAACATCGCGTCCTTTGAATTCCACACGAATGTCTTTTGCTTTTAATATTAATTCCATAACATTTCCTCCTGTCTATAATCGCATGCTTTCATTTGCTTGTACGCAGGGAAAACCCTGCGATTTTAGCAGGAAGAATTACATGAAAATAAGATACATAAATATCCCTCCAATATTGTTTATTTTAAATCTAATCTTCTAACCTCAGTTATCATTGGGCAAACTATAGCAATGCCAATAATTAAAATACCTGATAGTAAAAACCAATGATTTACACCGATTTTATCAGCAAAGAATCCAGAAAGAATTAACCCAATTGGCATAGCAAGTGACATGATACTCCCGGTCAAAGAAAATACACGTCCTAAATATTCAGGCTTAATTTTCTCCTGATAAAGAGCTGTTTGCACGCCGCTATAAAATGGCACCGAAAGCCCCATTATTGCACAGCAAACTACAAATATTACAAATCCATTTGGAGGAAGTATTCCCGAAACGGCTAAACTGGCCCCCATTATAAAAAATGAACTAGTTATTAGTAATACAGGCTTTTCGAAGCTCCCTAATCTTCCTAACAATAAGCCTCCTGCTAGCATTCCAAATGCAAAGGAAATTTCCGTAATAGAAATATGCACAGGTGTTCCATTAAAGTATTCCATGCTTATTAAAGGGAATAGTGCATTAATTGGCATATAAACAAAAGTATATAGTGTTCCTAAGAGTAATAAGGCAAACAATCCTTTGTTTTGTCTCAGAACGACAATTCCTTCTTTCATTTCTCTTATGAAATTTGGTTCCAAACTTTGCACTTGATTACCCAGCTTAGGTATACGTACAATTGCTACCGTAATAGATGCAATCACAGCACCCAATACGTCGATGGCAATAATAGCATTTAAATCCCAAACGGAGTATAAGAGTGCTGCAACTGCCGGACTAACAATATAGCTTATAGACTGCAAAGACTGACTATAGCCTGCGCATTTCGTTAGCTGTTCTTCTGGTACTAAAAGTGGTGTAACCGCATTGAGCGCTGGGGTATGAAAAGCTGTTCCAATGCTACGGATAAACAATACTATCATAACCATCCAGACAGGTAGCTCCATATAGAATGCAAC
>NZ_JBMVJC010000052.1:0-4876 GCF_049893385.1 Streptococcus sp. VTCC 12905
AGCTAAGGTTATAACGAAGATAGTAGCCCACGGCTACAATAATCACATCCTGCTGAAATTGCTTTCCTTTAAAATGATTCATCGTCATTCCTCCTGCTATCTTTTTCTATTATTCTACCTTATTTGATAGTAGATTTAAAACTTTGCAACAGAACCATTGACTTGGTGAATAGGTCATTTAAGTTGGGCATAATAGGAGGAGTAAAATGAAAAAATTTATTTATCGAGTTTTAGAAAATGACGAAGTGGTGGCTATTTTTAATGAGCAACAATATGCGCAAGATTTTATCGCTTACGAAAAGACAATTTCTGATAAGCAATTTGAAATTGAAAAAGTAGATATTGCTGATTGGTTATTGCAACCGAGAGAATTTTAGAGGTTGGTTGAAAATGGCTAAAATTGGTTATGCACGTGTCAGTAGCAAAGAACAGAACTTAGATCGGCAATTACAAGCGTTACAGGGCGTTTCTAAGGTCTTTTCAGACAAATTAAGCGGTCAATCGGTCGAACGCCCACAATTACAAGCTATGCTTAACTATATTCGTGAAGGGGATATTGTTATTGTTACTGAATTAGATCGATTAGGACGAAATAATAAAGAATTAACAGAATTGATGAATCAAATTCAAATTAAGGGGGCAACCCTGGAAGTCTTAAATTTACCCTCAATGAATGGTATTGAAGATGAAAATTTAAGGCGTTTGATTAATAGCCTTGTCATTGAATTGTACAAGTATCAAGCAGAATCAGAACGAAAAAAAATTAAGGAACGTCAGGCACAAGGAATCGAAATTGCTAAGAAAAAAGGCAAATTCAAAGGTCGTCAGCATAAATTTAAAGAAAATGATCCACGTTTAAAGCATGCTTTCGATTTGTTTTTGAATGGTTTATCCGATAAAGAAGTTGAAGAACAAACTGGAATCAATCGCCGAACGTTTAGAAGGTATCGAGCAAGATATAACGTGACAGTCGATCAAAGAAAAAACAATGAAAAGAGGGATAGTTAATGAGTACGGTTATTTTAGCTGAAAAACCAAGCCAGGCATTAGCCTACGCAAGTGCTTTAAAACAAAGCACCAAAAAAGACGGTTATTTTGAGATCAAAGACCCACTATTTACAGATGAAACGTTTATCACCTTTGGTTTTGGGCATTTAGTGGAATTAGCAGAACCAGGTCATTATGACGAAAAGTGGCAAAATTGGAAACTTGAATCTTTGCCGATTTTTCCTGATCGATACGATTTTGAAGTTGCAAAAGATAAGGGAAAGCAGTTTAAAATTGTTGCAGAACTTCTCAAAAAGGCAAATACAATTATTGTTGCAACAGATAGCGACAGAGAAGGTGAAAATATCGCCTGGTCGATTATCCATAAAGCAAATGCCTTTTCAAAAGATAAAACATTTAAAAGACTATGGATCAATAGCTTAGAAAAAGATGTAATCCGAAGCGGTTTTCAAAATTTGCAACCTGGAATGAATTACTATCCCTTTTATCAAGAAGCGCAAACACGCCAAATTGCCGATTGGTTGATCGGCATGAACGCAAGCCCTTTGTATACGTTAAATTTACAACAGAAGGGCGTACAAGGTACATTTTCACTAGGACGTGTTCAAACGCCCACCTTATACCTTATTTTTCAGCGCCAGGAAGCCATAGAGAATTTTAAAAAAGAACCTTTTTTCGAGGTGGAAGCTAGTATAAAAGTAAACCAAGGGTCGTTTAAGGGCGTTCTAAGCCCCACACAGCGTTTTAAAACCCAAGAGGAGCTTTTAGCTTTTGTTTCTTCTAAACAAGCTAAAATAGGCAATCAAGAGGGGATAATTGCTGATGTTCAAACCAAAGAGAAGAAAACGAATAGTCCGAGTTTGTTTTCTTTAAGTAGTTTGCAATCAAAAGTCAATCAGCTTTATAAAGCGACAGCGAGCCAAACTTTAAAAGCTATGCAAGGACTGTATGAAGCAAAATTATTGAGTTATCCAAGAACAGATACACCATTTATTACAGAGAACGAATTTGCTTATTTAAAAGCGAATTTTGGCAAATATAGCGGTTTTTTAGGACTTGATCTTGAAATGGTTCAAACAGAGCCTAGAAAGCGTTATGTGGACGGTAGTAAGGTACAGGAACACCACGCCATTATCCCAACAAAACAAGTACCTAACGAATCTGTATTAGCGAAAATGGACGATTTACAACGAAAAATATATGCTTTAGTCGTTAAAACGACCGTTGCCATGTTTTTACCTGATTACTTGTATGAAGAAACCAAGATACAAACGAAAGTAGCTGATTTGCTGTTTCAATCGATCGGAAAGACACCAAAGCAAGAAGGGTGGAAAATTCTTTTCAAACAACAAACCAAAGAAGAAAAAGAGGACGTTCAAACGTTACCACTCGTTATCATTGGCGAACGTGCCGAAGTTGGTGTTAAGAGTGTTGAAAAAGAAACGCAACCGCCAAAAGCTTTTACAGAGGGTACATTATTAACTGCTATGAAAACGGCGAATAAAACGGTTGATGATGAAGAAGCAATCAAGATTTTACAAGAAGTTGAGGGGATTGGAACAGAAGCGACAAGAGCAAGTATTATTGAAGCGTTAAAACAAAAAGAATATATCCAAGTGATTAAGAATAAGCTTGTTGTAACTGAAAAAGGAAAATTATTGTGCCAGGCAGTTGAAAGTCAGCACCTTTTAACGAGTGCTGAAATGACGGCTAAATGGGAAACGTATTTAAAAAAAATCGGTAAAAGAGAAGGCAATCAAGAGAACTTTATTACGAATATCAAAAAATTCATTGTTCATTTACTGGAAGCTGTACCTAACGATATAGAAAAACTAAATTTGTCTGATTACCAGGAACAGAAAGAAAAAGAAGCAGAAAAAAGTATTGTAGGAAAATGTCCTAAGTGTGGCAACAATATTGTATTAAAAAAATCGTTTTATGGTTGTTCAAATTATCCTGAATGTAAGTTTACTTTAGCTGAACATTTTAGAAAGAAAAAACTAACCAAAACGAATGTAAAAGAATTACTGGAGGGAAAAGAAACCCTGGTAAAAGGAATCAAAAACAAAGAGAAAAAGCCCTACAATGCCGTTGTAAAAATTGGGGAAAAGGGATATATTGATTTTATATCTTTCTCAAAATAAACATAAAAGCCCTTTAAAGAGGGCTTTTATATATTAATCACAAATCACTTATCACAAATCACTTATCACAAATCACAAGTGATTTGTGATTGTTGATGATAAAATAAGAATAAGAAGAAATAGAAAGAAGTGAGTGATTGTGGGAAATTTAGGCGCACAAAAAGAAAAACGAAATGATACACCAATCAGTGCAAAAAAAGATATAATGGGAGATAAGACGGTTCGTGTTCGTGCTGACTTGCACCATATCATAAAAATCGAAACAGCAAAGAATGGCGGAAACGTAAAAGAAGTTATGGAAATAAGACTTAGAAGCAAACTTAAGAGTGTGTTGATAGTGCAGTATCTTAAAATTTTGTGTATAATAGGAATTGAAGTTAAATTAGATGCTAAAAATTTGTAATTAAGAAGGAGGGATTCGTCATGTTGGTATTCCAAATGCGTAATGTAGATAAAACATCTACTGTTTTGAAACAGACTAAAAACAGTGATTACGCAGATAAATAAATACGTTAGATTAATTCCTACCAGTGACTAATCTTATGACTTTTTAAACAGATAACTAAAATTACAAACAAATCGTTTAACTTCTGTATTTATTTACAGATGTAATCACTTCAGGAGTGATTACATGAACAAAAATATAAAATATTCTCAAAACTTTTTAACGAGTGAAAAAGTACTCAACCAAATAATAAAACAATTGAATTTAAAAGAAACCGATACCGTTTACGAAATTGGAACAGGTAAAGGGCATTTAACGACGAAACTGGCTAAAATAAGTAAACAGGTAACGTCTATTGAATTAGACAGTCATCTATTCAACTTATCGTCAGAAAAATTAAAACTGAATACTCGTGTCACTTTAATTCACCAAGATATTCTACAGTTTCAATTCCCTAACAAACAGAGGTATAAAATTGTTGGGAGTATTCCTTACCATTTAAGCACACAAATTATTAAAAAAGTGGTTTTTGAAAGCCATGCGTCTGACATCTATCTGATTGTTGAAGAAGGATTCTACAAGCGTACCTTGGATATTCACCGAACACTAGGGTTGCTCTTGCACACTCAAGTCTCGATTCAGCAATTGCTTAAGCTGCCAGCGGAATGCTTTCATCCTAAACCAAAAGTAAACAGTGTCTTAATAAAACTTACCCGCCATACCACAGATGTTCCAGATAAATATTGGAAGCTATATACGTACTTTGTTTCAAAATGGGTCAATCGAGAATATCGTCAACTGTTTACTAAAAATCAGTTTCATCAAGCAATGAAACACGCCAAAGTAAACAATTTAAGTACCGTTACTTATGAGCAAGTATTGTCTATTTTTAATAGTTATCTATTATTTAACGGGAGGAAATAATTCTATGAGTCGCTTTTTTAAATTTGGAAAGTTACACGTTACTAAAGGGAATGGAGATAAATTATTAGATATACTACTGACAGCTTCCAAGAAGCTAAAGAGGTCCCTAGCGCCTACGGGGAATTTGTATCGATAAGGGGTACAAATTCCCACTAAGCGCTCGGGACCCCTTGTAGGAAAATGTCCTAAGTGTGGCAACAATATTGTATTAAAAAAATCGTTTTATGGTTGTTCAAATTATCCTGAATGTAAGTTTACTTTAGCTGAACATTTTAGAAAGAAAAAATAAACGAGGAGTATGTAAATGAGATCAGAAAAAGAAATGATGGATTTAGTACTTTCTTTAGCAGAACAG
>NZ_JBMVJC010000053.1:0-4691 GCF_049893385.1 Streptococcus sp. VTCC 12905
AGTGAGTGCCTCTGATGTCTGAATTGAAGATATCAGAGGTTTTGTTTTCTAGCGCTATTGTAGACAATAGTAATTGACAATCAAAATTAACAAAATTCGTTAACTTCAGTTGGTGTTCTTTACAGTCCCCGAAGCATAAAATACAATTAAGAGGTGTGAAAAGTATGATAAATCAGGAAAATCATATTGCTACAAACTTAAGGTTTTTGAGAAATAAGTACTCGATGTCCCAAGAAGCAGTCGCTGAAAAGATTAACGTTTCTAGACAAGCCGTTGCTAAGTGGGAGTCAGGAGAAACTCTTCCAGATATTATGAATTGTGATGCGTTGGCAGTACTCTTCGATGTGTCGTTAAATGATTTAGTCCGCTTTAATCCTGAAAAAGAAGGTATGCCTATTGGGCCTAAAGATAAGTACATTTTTGGAACCGTCACAATTGGTGAAAGGGGCCAAATTGTTTTACCTAAGAAAGCTAGAGACATAATGAATTTAATCCCTGGAGATACACTGATAGTTTTAGGTGATACTAGCAAAGGAAATGAGGGGATTGCTTTAATCTCAGATAGAGTTTTTTTTAGAGAATCTGGGCGCTCTTTTTTACAAAGCCAGGGGATGTAGAGTAAAAAAGTTCATTTATCAAGGAGGTTGTTGAGGTGAATATGTTAGAGGTTAAGAATTTAACTAAAAAGTACCCTAAGTTTAACTTAGAAAATGTAAATCTTTCCTTACCAAAAGGACAAATTATGGGATTTATTGGGAAAAATGGTGCCGGTAAAAGTACAACAATTAAATCGATTCTAAATTTAGTAACGCCAAATTCTGGTGAGGTAGATATTTTTGGTATGAATCTGATTAACCATGAGTTGGAAATAAAGAAACGGATAGGCGTAGTCCTTGGTGGTATCGACTTTTACCAGCAGAAGAAAACTGAACAGATTGCTAACGTTATGAGCCGTTTTTATGATACTTGGGATCATCAAGCTTTTAAAAAATATATGCAAGAATTTGAAATTGACCCCATCAAGGCACCTAAGGAGTTGTCTGCAGGGATGAAAGTTAAATTCATGATTGCACTAGCTCTATCACATAAAGCTGAATTACTAATCTTAGATGAACCCACCAGTGGCTTGGATCCTGTTTCAAGGGATGATTTACTGAATTTATTTTCTCAGATTGTTGCTACGGGTGAAAGAAGTATTTTGTTTTCTACGCACATTACCTCTGATATCGAAAAATGCGCCGATTCGATTTCTTACATTAAAGATGGAAAAATATTAAAAAGCGCTTTAAAAAAGGAATTCATGGATAGTTTTAGTTACCTCAAAAGACCTAGTGAAACAGGCCCATTGAGCCTTGAGGAAATCATGATACGAGTTGAGGGGGAAAAGCATTATGATCTCTAATCTCTTATATAAAGAGCTACGTTTGGCAGCACATCCGAACCTTTATATCTTTTCAGCAATGGGCGCTTTAGTTCTAATTCCTGCGTACCCTTATACGATGATATTTGTTTTCAGCTGCATAGGGATATATATCAGCTTTATGTACGGTCGAGAAACAAATGACATTTATTTTTCGTCGCTATTACCAATCAAAAAAAGTGATATTGTTTTAGGCAAGTATTTAGTTGTGATTGTGACACAATTAGCCTCATTATTTATTTCGATTATTTGTGCAATTATAAAGAATACCCTAATACCTAATAACAATCCTGTTGGAATTGACGCCAATATTGCCTTTTATGGTTTTGGCTTTATTATTTTCACCATCTTCAACCTTATATTCTTGTCTTCCTTTTTTAAGACAGCATACAACGCAGGAATCGCTTTTTTGAAAGCTTTGGTGCCAATAATTTTAATTGAATTATTAATTGAGGTAAGCGTTCATTTTCCGAAATTGCAATGGTTAGACGGAACAAGTCAGGAACTGTTAGTAAAACAATTACCAATTTTAATTCTAGGAGTTACCATTTATATAATTTTCACAATGTGGAGTTTTAAAATATCAACTAAACGGTTTAGTGAAGTGGATTTGTAATGTTAAAAAAATAAACAGGTTTTAACTTGTAAAACAAAAATGAGGCACAGTTATTTCGGTGTTGGCCGAAGTAATTGTGCCTTTTATTTAGACATTATTATAAAGAGGAGAAATTTATGACAGATTATACTCCTGCACTCAATAATTATAGTGCTATGCGAAAGTTTGGTAATAATCGGTGGATCTTATACAGTGTGAAAGCTGGAAGGAAAATAATTCTATTCAGTAATCTTGAATACTATAATTATCGAGTGCAGGAGCATTAAAAAGTTATCAATTCGAAAATGTAGATATACCGCGACTAGGTCAATATAATATAGTGCTTGATTCCAAAAATCAACCACTTTGCATTATAAGAACAACCAAAGTTGAGATAATTCCTTTTCTGGAGGTTAGTTCTGAACAAGCCTATAAAGAAGGAGAAAACGACAGAACACTTGAATCATGGAGAAACGGATACAAAAGGTTTTTTATTAATGAATTCAGGGAATACAATATTGAGTTTTCTGAAGACATAGAATTCTCCTGTTTTCTTTAGTGTAAAACACTTTATAATGATTATTGATTTCCGTTAACAATTGAAATGTTGGTGTATCTCCACCCGCTGTCCATACCAGAATAAGTCCGGACTGTCTGTATACTGTAAAATAACCAGTTCGTTCAATTATATTATTTTGGATATCGTAAAAGAATTTAGAAATTAGATTATCGTAATAAATTTTGTTCATAATAAATACCTCTCATTTATCTATTCGTAAAAGAGAAGTATTTATCACTTTTCTTTAAAATGGAAATTTCGGGGAATTGCCGTTGTAACGGAAAGGTATCTTTCCTGAAAAGACTTATTTTTCGGAAATATAACTCTTTTTCTATGTAGGGTTCTGTTGCGAAGTTTGAAAATCAGATTTAGATAGTTTATCTCTACCTTGATCAGCAAGTTGACCATTTATTTCATTTAAAAAATCATTAAAGAAATCACCTTTTAAAGACAATATAGCATTGGAACTCTGATTAATAAGATGACTAAATCCATTACCTGAGGATCCAGGCTTTAATCAAAAAATAAAAGTTGCCCAATCAGTTCAGCCCTAGATAAAAAATAGTCCGAATTATTGACTTATGAGCAACTAAATACTCGGATTTACTTTAACTAGTTATTGTTAACTAAGTTGTTATAAAAGTTAACTTTTGCCATTTGATAATAAGGTCCTACCCAGATTACTAATAACCCTGCTGTTAGAACAACTAAAATCCACCAACCAATAAAACTAATCAATAATTTAAAATACTGCCATTTATGACCATCCATCAATTCACGGCTTCTAGAAATCGCTTCAATATAACCAATCGATTCACCGCTATCCAAAGCATCACGATATATCAATATTGCTTGTGAATATGCTAATGATTTAACAATACCAGGAACAATCAAAAGTACTGTCCATAGTACAGTCCAGATAGTTTGTAAAATCAAGATCACTATCGCCCCAATGAAATAAGAACCATTGGAAAAAATCGTTCCCCATTTTTTAATAGGTTGTGTGTAATCTTCACGATCTCTAATCGCATCAAGTACAACAAATAATAGACCACTTGTAATAATACTAAATACAAGCGTCGTAGTCATTGATAATGACGAACTACTGAAATTGTTGTTCGTAATCAATAAGGACTCGGCTTGCGAAGATGCGTTATTCGTTAACAATAACCCTTTATAAATTACCTCTAAATCCAGTGCTAAAAAATCCAAAACATATTGTAAATAGAAATAGATAAAATACGGTATAAATAATATTAGAAAAAAACTTAAATGCTGCTTCAGTAGTTTTTTTGCATTTAATTTTAATTGACTATTATTCATGATACATTTCCCCCATTTAGGCAATACGCAGATTATTCATCTTCTTCATAATCAAATAAATCGCCTGGCTGACAATCCAACACTTGGCATAATTTATTTAAAGTAGAAAAACGAATACCTTTTGCCTTTCCTGTCTTTAAAATTGATAAATTAGCGGGCGTAATGCCAATCTGTTCAGCTAATTCTTTTCCTGATATATGTCGCTTTAACATCATAAAATCTAACTTTGTTAAGATCATATCCTTCTCCAACTAAACAAATTCATCATTTTCAACCTTCAGTTGCATACCTGAATGAAATACCTGATAAACAACATACAAAATAGCAACAAATAATAATTCTGTTAGCCACAATCCGACACTATCATTTCGTCGAATGGCTGATACATGGAGGTCGTTAGATGCAATACAAGGATAAAGTAATACTAATTGCATGAATTGTGTTACAACGGCTGTTATTGCTGCTAAAAACAACTTTTTTATATAACGTAAGTTAACGGTTGTAAAATAGTTTCCCTGTTGAATACTAGTAATTAATTTTCTGGTTCTGTTGCAAAGTTTTAAATAAAGAATAAAATCCCTTACGGTATCTATGATTTAAGCTGGGATTCCCAATAATACCTTGATTTCAGTACATACCGAAAACCCGAAGAGAGTGCCTTCTTTTCGGGTTTTCTTATATAATCCTCGGATGGCTTCCATGCCTTTAATCGTGGTAGAGGCAGTGCGTAAACTTCGATAGAATTTATTGCGTCTCTTTACTGGACGATGGTCTTGTTCAATCAAATTATTCAG
>NZ_JBMVJC010000054.1:0-4375 GCF_049893385.1 Streptococcus sp. VTCC 12905
TAAGAAAACCCGAAAAGAAGGCACTCTCTTCGGGTTTTCGGTCTGTACTGAAATCAAGGTATTATTGGGAATCCCAGATTAAATCATAGATACCGTAAGGGATTTTATTCTTTATTTAAAACTTTGCAACAGAACCTACTGGTCAATACTAGCAAACTGTTCCACTACATAATCATCTAGTTCTGAAAAAGCGACTTCTTTTTTTGATATCCGACTGAGAGACTTTAAATAGTCCTTACGTTCGTCATCAATGGATCGTTTACAAATATAGTCAAATTGCATTTCAATGGCAGCTTGGAACAGGGAAGAACTCATGTCATTCACACCTCCTTTCCCGTTGAGAAAGAAGATGATTCCAATGAACATTTATCTCCTTTCGTAATATAACCCGACGTAAAGAGAGGAAATGACGGAATTTTTGAAAAAAACTTTTAGAAAAACACAAAAAAGTCCATATCCGACGATATGGACAAAGTAATTCACACAAATAGTTCCCTTTTAATAGAACCAAGAAACTACATTTTAATCCGAAAGGATTCTTTGAAATAGAAAAAATTTTTTTGATAAATTTAGTAAATAAATCCAATGGATGCTGTCATGAGTCATGGTTTATTCTCCCAAAAACATCGTCTTTAGCTTTACACATAAAAAAATGACGATTCAGAAATCGTCGTTTAGTGTACTCAGATATATTTTTGTGCATAGGAAAGAAATCGCTAAAAGACTGATTTTTTTTTTCTTTTAGCAATTTGAAAAAAATATGATTTATTTAAGCTATATACTGCTTTATATAAGGCCTGTTTACATTTAGATAGGAACAGTATAATGCCGATAGGTGATATATGATGGACAGAAAAAAAAATAGAACTTTTGATTTCAAACCATTGGGTCTTGCGATTAAAGAAGCCCGTCTTAGTAAAGGATTGACTCGTGAGCAGGTAGGATCAATGATCCAGATTGCGCCACGCTATTTGACGAACATTGAAAATAAAGGACAACAGCCAAGTTTTCATGTTGTATATGATTTAGTGACTTTGCTAAATATTTCTTTGGATGGATTTATTTTAGGGGAAGAAAACAGTCATAAAAGCTCCAAACGTCTTCAAGTAGAAGCACAGTTGGATTGTCTGGATGAAGATGAATTAGTGACGATTGGGAAAGTGATTCAAGCAATTTACGGAGAAAAATGTAAATTTAACTAGTTCAATAATACACAATGGATTAATTAATACTATCAGGAAAGATTGATTACAAAGATGTAATGAATTTTTTCTGATTTTTGTTAATCATAAATAGAAAATGAATTTATCTTTGTTACACTTAGGAACTAGAGCGAATGATAAATAGTTCTTTGGTTACTCTTATCGCTGCAAAGTACAGTTCATTTTTTATTGTTGGGAAAATTTTCTGGATTTATTGCATATCACTTCATCCGACTAAAAATTTTTGATTCCCATAGCGAAGTTCGTTTTTGTTCCTTAGGAAAAACTTGACTGATATACTAGTTTTGAAATGACGAGTAACTCTGTACTTCATCAATAATCAAGTATTGAATTTTAATTGTATACTTTTTATGCTTGAGGGATGTCTACTGTAATACAGCTACTGCAAAAAAAATCAGTACACTTATTTTCTTATAAAGGATATCAAGAACTAAGCTCAATGGTATGCATAGAAAAGAAAAAGCCGATAAAATGAGATTTTGATATCTCGAATTATCGGCTCTGCGTCTTTGCGTCTGGCTCTGTAATTACAGTTATTCTAAACTTCGTTATTTCAATTAAAATTTCTTGTCTGCATTTAGGACAAAATAGAGGGAAATTTTTTAATTCAGTATCTTCCCTCATTTTTAAACGGGTCTTATTGCCACATATAGGGCACAGTATCTACCTAGTATTTACAATATCTATATCCTCCTGTTCTAATTAACAACTCAATATTCATTTTAAAAATTTCTCTTTAGTTCACTATCAATGTAAGTTGATTTTATTAAACATATGCCTTACTTTGTCTATTCTATTATTTGGACGACGTGGTTGGAAAGCAGACTTAATGTTAGTAACCTGATAACCTTTTAACTCTGTTAAACAGACACTGCGTCCATTTGTAAAGAAAGTTAAACTGTTTCGATACTCTTGAATACAACGGGCTGGAATTTCACCAATGAGAATGACCTCGTTACCTTTTAACTTAGTATTTAAAATATTTGCACAATATTTGGAAGCATCATTATATGCTCTCGAAAGATATTCTTGTGGTACATAAATTTCGAAGCTAAGATATGGCTCTAATAACTCTGTACCACTCTTTCTAAAAGCCTGCTCTAGTACAATAGGCGCAAGCATTCGGAAATCTGCTGGCGTACTGACAGGGCTGTAATATAGACCATACTTAAAACAGATCTTACAGTCTGTTAATTTCCAACCGTACAATCCTTGTTCACACCCATAGCGTATACCTTCCATAACTGCATTTTGAAATGATTGATTTAAATAACCTAGAGAAACCAGGCTCTCATACTGAATGCCACTACCCAAAGGAAGTGGTGTTACAGATAAACCAATAGAAGCCCAGAAAGGATTTGGAGGTACTTCGATATCAATGGTAAATTCAGATTTTTTTAATGGTCTTTCCATATAAATGACAGTTGGTTTTCTTGTTTCTATCTCAATATGATATTTTTCTTGAATCAGAGTACAAGTTACCTCCATTTGGACCTCACCTAAAAAAGATAGCACAATTTCGTGAGTTACTGTATCTACATAATATTGTAGAAGGGGATCACTATCGGATATTTCAAAAAGTGCATCTAGTAACTTTTCTCTTTGTACTGATTTACATGGTTCAATTGTTGTTTGTAACATAGGAAGAGGATTCTCAAGAATTTCTCTATGTGGTAATCTTTTTTTATCTCCAAGTACGTTATTTAGTTTTAAAAGCTCATTTTTTAAAATAATAATCTCACCAGGCTCTGCCTTATCTATCTGGCGTAATTCTCCATTTATTGAAGTATACATTTCTGTAACTTTTATTTTTTCCTTTTCTGATATATTGACTGAGTCTCGCAAATGTAGCGTTCCACTATAAAGACGTACATAGACAAGCCGTTGACCATCATCTGAATATTCTACTTTAAAAACATTTCCACAAAGTTTATCTGAATTGAGTTGTGTGGGTGAAAATAATTTGCTAGTAATTACCTCTATAAGTTGTTTAATTCCAATATTATTCTTTGCACTTCCGTGATAAACAGGATATAAGGAGCAACTTTGAATTCTTTCGTTTTCCTCCTTTTCAAGTTCTGCAATATTCAATGTTTTCCCAATGGTATATTTTTCTAATAAATAATCATTTCCCACAATTACTGTCTCCCATTGTTCTGGTTCAGTATAATCTATTACATAAGGTTTCAAATTTAGATTCACAGTCTGCTTAATTATGATGTCGTCAGAAAGTTTGTCCTTAATATCTTGATAAACATCTGGCAAATTTATTCCATTTTGATCAATTTTGTTAATAAAAAATATTATAGGTATGTTCATCTTTCTAAGTGCATGGAATAGTATACGAGTTTGTGACTGTACTCCATCTTTTGCAGAGATTAGCAAAATAGCTCCATCCAAAACAGATAATGAACGGTATACATCTGCCAAAAAATCCATGTGTCCAGGAGTATCTACAATATTTACTTTAACATTTTCCCGTTGAAAAGATGTTATTGCGGTCTGAATAGTAATACCTCTCTGGCGTTCCAAAAACATAGTATCCGTTTTCGTTGTACCGCTATCTACACTTCCTAACTCTTTAATTGCTCCGCTACTGTATAGTAAGCTTTCTGTCAAAGTAGTTTTTCCTGCATCAACATGTGCTAAGATACCGATATTAATAATTTTCAATTTTATTTCCTCCATTCAAAAGCTCAAAAAGCAGAAAAAATCCCAGTGATAAATACTCTTATCACTGGGATTTTAATACAAAAATAGCTGTATACTACACACTGATAGCCACAGATGCTTTATGATAAAATGATAAAAGTATTCTTAAACTGGGCACAAAAAACCAGTCCTTATTTTAAATAAGGATGCTTAATTAATTATTCCCGCTATCTAATTGACAGTTTATTTAAGAATACCTTGCCGCATTTTTATTATCTCCTTTTGAATGTTATCTTAATTCTATCATATGATAGAATGCTTGTAAAGCCAACCATATTTTTTGAGGTTCTGTTGCAAAGTTTTAAATCTACTATCAGATAAGGTAGAATAATAGAAAAAGATAGCAGGAGGAATGACGATGAGTCATTTTAAAGGAAAGCAATTTCAGCAGGATGTGATTATTGTAGCCGTGGGCTACTATCTTCGTTATAACCTTAGCT
>NZ_JBMVJC010000056.1:0-3309 GCF_049893385.1 Streptococcus sp. VTCC 12905
CGAACCGTTCTCTCGGATGGTGACTTAGTCCTGTCCAATAATATAGCTGAAAGGGCAATGAAGACTTTGGTTATGGGGTGTAGTGAAACAGTCCAGTGGACTGTTTCAGCCTGAGCCTAGAAATGAAAAAGCGAAGGTGGCTGTTTTCTCAGAGTTTTGAGGGAGCCAAGTCGACAGCTGTCATTCTGAGTCTTTTAGAAACTGCTAAGCGACATGGACTAGATGCAGAAAAATATATGACCTATCTTCTAGAACACTTACCTAACGAGGAGACGCTCGCAAAAAAAGAGGTGCTGGAAGCTTATTTGCCATGGGACAAAAACATTAAGAGAGCTTGTAAATAGAAAAAGGTTCCAGAGTCGACAGGACTTTGGAGCCTTTTTAATATACTTTGTTATTGGGCGCTTACGTTCAATGCAATCAAAATCCGTTTTTTAAAGTTTTCAAAGTTCCTGAAACCAAAGGCATTTCTCTTAATGACTTTGATGAGATTATTGGTAGCTTCCAGTTTGGCGTTGGAATAAGGCAATTCCATGGCGTTTACAACCTTGTCCTTATCCTTTAAAAATGTCTTCAATACCGTCTGGAAAATAGGATTAACAGTGGCTATTTCCTGTTCGATGAGGTCAAAGAAATGGTCTGAGTTCTTCTCTTGGAAATGAAATAAGAGAAGCTGATAGAGTTCATAGTGTTGTCGTAGTTCCTCGGAGAAAGACAGGAGTTTTTCGAGTATTTCCTTGTTAGTCAAATGCATTCGAAACATAGGGCGATAAAATCGTTTATCGCTGAGTTTACGGCTATCTTGTTGTATCAATTTCCAGTAACGTTTCAAGGCTCGGTATTCCTGCGATTTTCTGTCGAATTGATTCATAATTTGAATACGGACACGGTTCATAGCGCGACTAAGATGTTGCACGATATGAAAGCGGTCGAGTACAATTTTTGCATTCGGAAAAAGCTGTTTAGCAAGTTGATAATAGGGACTAAACATATCCATGGTAATCACTTTGACCCGATTTCTAACCTTTCTAGGATAGCGTAGAAAGTGGTTTCGGATGGTTGCTTGGGTTCTTCCGTCGAGAATGGCGATGACATTTAGGGAATTGAAATCTTGAGCGATGAAGCTCATTTTCCCCTTCTTGAAGGCATACTCGTCCCAACTCATCACCTCGGGTAGGGTATTCCAATCCGTTTCAAACTTGAACTCATTGAGCTTTCTCATAACTGACGATGTTGAGATAGATAGCCTGTGTGCAATCTGTTGCATTGCTTGATTTTCGATGAGTAATTGAGCGATTTTCTGGTTAACAGCGACAGAGATTTGGTGGTTCTTCTTGACAAGAGGAGTTTCAGCGACCGCCATTTTCCCACATTCTTTACACTTGAACCGACGCTTTCTAAGGCGGATAAGTAAAGGGTAGCCAGCAGTTTCTAGGTAGGGGATCTTAGAGGCTTTCTGATAGTCGTACTTAGCCATTTGTCCCTTGCATTTTGGGCATTTAGGGGCTGTGTAATCCAAGTGACCGTGGAGTTCTAAGTGAGTTCCCATATCATATTCATCAGTGATAGTGATATTTTTGTCTTTAATTCTGAGAAAATTTGTGATAAGATTTAGTTGTTCCATATGAACCCTTTCTAATGTGAGTTTCGTCGCTTTTCATTATAGGTCATATGGGACTTTTTTTCTACACTAAAAAAGGCTCCATAATCTCTACAGTGGATTTACCCACTACAGAAATTATAGAGCCATAATATACAATGATTCTAGCCTGTTTGAATATTTGGTTTCTATTTCAAATTTGATACAGCGTATTCAGCTTCTTCAGGTGTAAACTGTTCTCCATATTCAGATGTCAATTGCTCACGTATAGCGTCTATACTCATAGACATTTCTTTTTGATAACTTTCTGCCTTTTTTAGTGCATTTCGGTTATAATCGGTCTTTAAATTATCAATTGCATACTGCGCTTCCTCAGCTGTGAATTGTTCTCCATATTCAGAAGTAAGTTGGTCATAGACCCCCTGTTTCGACATGTACATAAGATTTGAATAGTTTTCAGCTCTTGTCAAAGCATTTTTATAATCAGTAGGAATATTATCTTGTTGTGATACTTCAGTTGCTTGAGATTCTTCACTCTTTTCAGTACTGTTTTCAGTTGAAGATTCTGATAAATGAATTGAAGATGACTCAACTATTGTATTAGTTTTACTTTCTTTTATAAATGATGAGTTATCATTCGATGTGGTGGAATTATTCCCGCTTAGATTTGATGCAACCATTCCCCCAACCAAAATAATAGCAATAGTGCCTAAACAACCGATACCTTTTTTCTTTCTAGCCATAACTTTCTCCTATTAGTGCTATATAAAAACTGTAAATGTAGATGATTATTTATCAGAGAGTTTTGCAAAAACTAAACGCTCTATTTTATTATAACAAATTTATCTTTGTTTTCAATAGGATTATTATTTTTATTTTCAATAATTAATCGCTTTATTTAATACATTGTAAATTCATTTAGGATCGTCCAAACTATATTTACGTATAATTTTATTATCTACAAATAATAGTTTAATTTATCGCATAGTTTTGTCAAATTTAATCCGTTTTTCAACAAAAATAAATAAAAAATTTTTAATAGAATAGGTAAATAAAACTTTGACTATAAAAGATAGTTGTGGTAGAATAATTTAAGTTAAATTTTTAAGTGCCACGACGGCGTGAATTCCTTGAAAGAGGTTTTCAAAAGTCATTAAAAGGAGGACTTGTATAGTCCTTCTTTTAATATTTGTTGATGATAAAAAATTATTTGAAAAGGATTTAGAAGAAAAAGAGTCTGAAGCAGATTCTGAGAAAATCGATTCAATAACAAAATTCATAAGTACATAAATTTGAAAAATGAAATTTTTAGTTTTCTGGTACGTAAAGTACAAAATAATACCCCTTTGAAAATCTAGTTTTCCAAGTGATAAAGTACATTTTTTGAGAAAAAATTTTTCCAGATATCCGAAAGTTACTCGACATATATACATTGTACAAAATTATACCGAATTATAAAGCAATTGTATGTGACTTTCAACTAAATTAGAAGTTTCATAGTTATTTATAATTTTTTGAAAATCCAATTCATTCAATTTTGCACAGAACGATTTTCATTATTTGAAATGTAATTATCAAGCAAATGTGTAAAAATATATTTGTGTGCTATCTTTATGTTCTCTGAATCCTTTGACCTGATATAATTAAGTTGTAACACCTGTGTATAGTTTGGTAAAATACATACATAATCCAAGGAGATGTTACAATGA
>NZ_JBMVJC010000057.1:0-3025 GCF_049893385.1 Streptococcus sp. VTCC 12905
AATCAGGAAAAAGCAGAAAAACACGTCTTCCGTAAAAGTAAGAAGTACCGTACGCTTTGTTCGGTAGCACTTGGAACTATGGTGACGGCTGTTGTCGCTTGGGGTGGCCAAGTAGCACAAGCTGATGAAGTGGTAACACCCTTGCTAGATAATACCGTTCAGAGATTCTACAATTGTGATTATGAACTAGCATAAGTCTGATATTTAAAGTTACACTTAAGAACAAAAATGACTATTTTAAGAACAAGCTACCTTTTGATATAGTTTTTATTGTAGAATATCTTCAATGAAAATAATTTAAGGCTGGAAGACACGTATGAGTTTAATAAATCCTATTCCAGATACTAACTGGTTAAAGAATAATAAAGATAATTTAAGGATTTCGGATGAAGCCTATCTTGAATTAGTACAAATTTATGATTTAATAGACTCCATAGATTGGGAGTATTCAAGAATAAATGATGACGCAACTTTGATAGATAAAATAAATCAATTTGCGACTAATAGAAAAAAAACAACTGTATCCGTAGTATATATTGTAAAAAATGAAGAGAACTTTATTTTAAAAAGTTTAGCAAGTATTATTGATTTTGCTGATGAAATTATTATTGTTGATACAGGTTCTACTGATGGTACTTTAGAATGTATAACTGAGTTATCACGTGAAAAAATTTTTTTGTACACATTTGAATGGTGTGATGATTTTTCAAAGGCTAGAAATTATGCTAATTCACATGCTTCATGTGAGTGGATATTAGTTTTGGATGCTGATGAGGTTGTTGATGATTTCAAAAATTTAAAGTTACTTTTGTCATATTTTAAATTATTTGATAGTTTTAGTGATACTGTATTTAATTTTAATATAATTCGAGGGAGTGATTATTATAAAACAGGAAAGTTAATTAGTAACACAGGGGCATTTCAATATAGAGGTAGAGTACACGAATCCTTCTATTCAATAAATAACAAAGATATATATTATGCTAATCTAAAAATTAATGTTTATGGACAAAAAAGAGAAAATAAAGAGAAGGCAAGCTATTATAATGAGCTATTATTAAAGACGATGCTAGATTACCCTACAGATAGTAGGTGGTGTTATTACTATTTTAGAGATAATTATAGTCAAATCAATTTGAATCAGATGTTTGAATATAGTTGTAAATCAATATTTAAAAGAGGAAATATTGTATCTGAAAATAATTTCATTTCAAATTATTTTTCTGTACATATAATTATGTTTATTTTGTCAAAAATGATTGATGAAAATAATTACATTCTTTTTGATTGTTATCTAAATCTAATTGAAAAAAAAGTCTCAGGACATTCAGATTTTATTTTTTTAAAATATGCACGTGAATTCAGATTAATACAAGAGGATATTTTAAATTCTATGAAGAGTTTTTTAGAAGAATATAATAAATGTTTATTTTCTGAAAATATATTTTCTCCTAATTGTATAAATTCACTCTTGGGATATTATCTATTTTTAGGGGGATTTTTTGAAGAGAGTGGTTTAATATTTAGAGAACTAAATTTAAATATCAGAGACTATCCTAGTTTCATTAATGAAAATTTAATTAATTACTTTCAAAAAATACATTGGAGGGAAGATTTATGATAAAAAGTAATTTATATAAAAAAGTTTATAAAATAGTTTATATAATTGATTTTTCAGAATTAGAACAAGAACCCTTATTTAATAATAAATTTCAGGAGATTGGAGAATGGTTTACTAATTCTGGCAAAAGGTGGATTTGCAGTAGTATATTATCTCCGGACGATTTTAAAAGTTATATTTTAAAAAATGTAAAGATTACAGACGGAGCAAAGATTAAATTTTTTAAAGATTATTTTCCGATTTCCACAAATAGTGAAATTGAATTTTGAAATCGAACAAACAATCCACAATTTTAATTTTACATATAATATAAAACTTACTCTTTATTTATAAAACAGTTTATTAGGAGGTAACATCATGACTCAAATGGAAAAATTTAATAAAATTTCTAAAACAGTTCTTAATGAAATAAGAGGAGGTGCATCGGAAAGTGCTAATTGTAAATGGGCGATTGTAACTTGTGCTCATGATACAATTTTAGCTGGCTTAGGTACTTCTGATCCAGGAAGTTCTTGTGCCTATATGAGGCGTGTATGTAAGAAAAATTGATAATAATATAGAGGAGTTTTTTTGAGTAAGTTTTGCTATATGATTTTTATGGGTGAAAATCTCACCCATTTTTGTGTTTGATCCCTAGTTGTTGCTCCAATATTTTAATTATAGATAGCATATAACTTTATTATGCTTCATTAGTCATTTTATAATATATCAAGGCTAAACACTAATACTAGTAAGGAGTATATTGAGTGAATGAAATTTTCGAAACGTCATTATCGTGCTCAAGTTGATTCAAAAGATTGTGGAGTAGCTGCTTTGGCCATGGTGTTAGAATACTATAATTCACATTATTCTTTAGCAGAACTTAGAGAAATGTTAGGTACAACTGAAAATGGGACTACTGCATTTAGTATAGTTTCTGTGGCAAATGAATTAGGGTTCGATACTGAAGCTATTTATGCAGATATTTCTTTATTTGACATAGAGGATATAAAATTTCCATTTATTGTACATATAAATAAGAATAATAAATTTTATCATTACTATGTTATTATTGGCAGTGATAAAAAATATATTTATATAGCTGATCCTGATCCTCTGATAAAATTATCTAAACTAACTAAAGAACAGTTTCTTGCAGAATGGAGAGGGATAACAATATTATTAAAACCAAACCATGAGTACAAAATTAAAATAAAGAAGACAAGTTTTCCTTCTTTATTTACTTTACTGTTTAATCAAAAGAAATTAATTTTTTTAATTATATTATTAACTTTAGCAGTAATGACCTAGTCAAGCATTTTTGTAACACTAGTGTATAAAATTTCTTACGAGGCTGGGCAAAAACTAGCTTCTCACAATAAAAAAACGAGCAGTTCCAATTAGGAGTTGCTCGTTTTCCACTTC
>NZ_JBMVJC010000058.1:0-2817 GCF_049893385.1 Streptococcus sp. VTCC 12905
TATTATTGGGAATCCCAGCTTAAATCATAGATACCGTAAGGGATTTTATTCTTTATTTAAAACTTTGCAACAGAACCGTTCTGAGTCATAGACGATGCAATGCTTTCTAGTTTTTTACGACGTCCTCTCTTTTTGCTTATTGGGACTTCTCCATAAATTTTGAAATGATTAACCCAGCTTGCAAGTAAGGTAAAATTAGTAATTTCGAATTTTCTTGCCACAGCTTCATACGTTAAATCAGTTGTTAAATAACATTGTACCGCATTTTCTTTCAACTCCATAGAATAATTTTTATTGACTTTGGAGTGAGCTGTAGGAAGTCCCTCTGCTCGATAATTGCGAATCCAGTGTCTAACCTGACTAGATGAACCTACGTTGTGCAGTTTAGCAAGATAGGTAGAGCCTCCCTTGCCAGATAAATAATCTTGAATAACGCGTTGTTTTAATTCTATGGAATATTTGACCATAAGAAAAGACCTCCGAAATATAGATTTGAAAAGTCTATATTTCGGAGGTCACTACATTCTTCGGTTCTTTTTGTATATGCCTCTCAATGCTTCTATGCCCTTAATCGTACTACTCTGTGTTATCAATTAAATAATTTTCTATAATAAATAATGCTTGGTACAGATAACCCTTTAGATTGTCTTTATTTATTCCTCGGATAAAATGAAGAAATCATTGAATAGTTTGCCTTCAATTTTATATTCTGGAATCATAAGTTTATCTGAAATTTTTTGTAAGATATTTATCATCATCTCCTGATTTTACTTTAAATATATACTATTTATTAATATATCGATAAATAGTTGTTCTCGAAACACCCCAAGACTCCGCAATATTCTTTATTGGTGTTCCACTATCTACAAGTGTTTTAAGTAGCTCTATATCTTTCTCAGAGAATTTCTCAGGTCGACCACCTAATCTTCCTCTAGCACGTGCTGCAGCTCTCCCCGCAGCCGAGCGTTCAAGAATAAGGTTACGTTCAAACTCCGCAAATGCTGCAAATAAATGAAACATAAGCTGTCCAGTAGAACTTGATTTGTCCATCGTGATATTTTCTTGCAAACTATGGAAACTTACTCCTTTATCGTTTAGTGAGTTGACTATGCTGATTAAATCCTCCATATTTCTTCCCAATCGATCCAATCGCCAAACGACAATTGTGTCTCCGGGCCGAGAAAATTCTATTGCTGATTTTAACCCTGGTCTATCTTTTTTACTTCCAGACATGTGATCAGTAAATATTTTCTCACAGTCATATTTTCCAAGACTGTCTTTTTGTAAATCTAAATTTTGTAGTCCAGTTGAAACTCGTGCATATCCAATATTCAAATTTCTGTACCTCCGTTAGTTTAATTGTACCATAACTTAAAACAATATATATAAATGGACATAGATTAAATCATGGGTTAATGAACACAAAATATAAAAGATATTGACGAAAATTGTAGAAAATAAAAAGTGTCCAGAAAATGACCATTTTCTGAACATCTGATAAAAAAGGAAAAACGATTAGAACGCTTTTCTTTTTTATGTCTATTTATTTGATAATAGTCCAATACTAGAGAACCACAAATAAATCACTATCTGAATTTAGTAGACTTTGAAATGCAGTATATTATTCCAACACGGAACTAAAATGTGGGGACATAAATTTTAACTAATTGGGGTAGCGTCAGGAAAATGCGGATTTACAACGATAAGGAATTTCCAATATAAAAAGCCTGATTTCCCATCACCTAAATTGAGAAATTAGGCTCTTTTTTCGTTACTCCATAAACAGCATTCTATTACTGAATATGTAATTTACTTCGGGATAACAGGGACCCAGAGTTCGTGTCTTGGTTTATGCTTCGGACCGTAATAACATTCTATACACGGTAAATTTGCAAGTTCATACTCGGAGGTAGGGACCCACTCGGAATATAAACGTTTCCATGCATCCACTATGTTCGGAAAAACTGCCCATGTACTTGCGGGAATAATAAGCGTCTCCATATTTTCTGGGGATTCCCCATCGTATCTTACGCCCATGAAATAGGAAAATTGTTCATCTGTTATGGCAGCTTCTTTTCCGCAAACCCCCAGAAGGCTTTCAAGCGTGCATTTTGGATTTTCCCATGACATATCTACTAGTTCTTGCATAAATCCATCTTTTTTCGCAGTGTTCCAAAGCGTAGGGATTGTTTTAAATGCTCTGCTTGTTTTTACTGGCTTACTTTTTCCAACAATTCTTAATTCAAAATCAAGGTTTTCAATTCTGTACTCCATCTCGGTATCTCCTTTAATAGAAATTTGAAAGGGAATTCTGGGAAAGGCTTTTAACTGTACCCCTCTATTACGAGCATTGGAAGGGGTTACTCCATGCATTTTTTGAAAAGCACGTGAGAAAGTATCAGAAGAAACATAACCATATTTAATTGCCACATCAATGATCCGAATATCACTTTTTTGAATTTCAAATGCTGCGAGTGTTAACCGTCTACGTCTAATATATTCTGATAGCGATATACCTGAGATTGAAGAGAACATTCTTGAAAAATGAAACTCAGAACAATTAGCTGCTTTTGCAATCTCTTTGTAGTCTATTTCTTCATTCAAGCTATTTTCAATGTAGTTTAACGCATTGTTCATTCTTTCTAGCCAATCCATAAGTTTACTCCCTTTCAATATTTATTTTAAAACAAAATAGATAATAATTGCCGACATTTCATGCCTAAAAATGTTGGTATCAAAAAATGGTTCTGTTGCAAAGTTTTAAATCTACTATCAAATAAGGTAGAATAATAGAAAAAGATAGCAGGAGGAATGACG
>NZ_JBMVJC010000059.1:0-2622 GCF_049893385.1 Streptococcus sp. VTCC 12905
TCATTACTCTGTCCTCTCTGTCTTTTTTCTCAATTTTACACTAAAATAGATTTTTTGGAAAACTTTGCAACAGAACCAGTTCGTCTATGGTAAGATGTTTGTAGGTCATTTATGGTTAATCTCCTTTGTTTTCTTTCGTCGGAAATACAATTTGAGTGTACCATAAATGCCTTTTTATTTTTATAACTTAATTTTACAATTCGCGCCTCTAAAAATATTTTGGTCAACCTTATTTTTTTATCGACTATTTCAACAAAAAACTTGAATATTAACAATGGTAATTATCATATAGATATATTTTTAACGTGTACAATTGATTCATTCCGACACAAATGAAATGAAGGCAAATAATATTAAATTAGGCGGATATTTATTTTTTTTTAGGCTTGCCTAATATTTTGCTTTAATTTTATAAAAAAGAAGTGTATACTTTTATTATATTCTTAAAGGATGGTGGAAATATTTTGAAAGATACAACAAGTCAGTTTGGTAAAGAGCACAAACCTCGATTAATTCAGCATGCGAATGGTCCCTCTTTAGAGGAAATTAACGGAACTGTCGAGGTACCCAAAGGCAAAGGCTTTTGGAAAACCCTGTTCGCCTATTCTGGACCGGGAGCATTAGTTGCTGTGGGATATATGGATCCAGGCAACTGGTCTACTTCGATTACGGGTGGGCAAAACTTCCAGTATTTATTAATGTCGGTCATTTTAATGTCTAGTTTAATTGCAATGCTATTACAATATATGGCTGCTAAATTGGGAATTGTTAGTCAAATGGATTTAGCTCAAGCAATTCGAGCGAGAACGAGTAAAAAACTAGGAATCATTTTATGGATTTTAACGGAATTAGCGATTATGGCAACAGATATTGCGGAAGTAATTGGCGCATCAATTGCTCTTTATTTACTTTTTAATATTCCGCTTGTCGTCGCAGTCTTTATTACGGTATTTGATGTTTTATTATTATTGTTGTTAACGAAAGTTGGTTTTAGAAAAATTGAAGCAATAGTTGTCTGTTTGATTTTTGTAATTCTTTTTGTGTTTGTTTATCAAGTAGCGTTGTCTGATCCTAATTGGGGGGATGTACTTAAAGGATTGGTTCCGACTGGTGAAACGTTCTCCTCTACACATTCAATTGGTGGTCAAACGCCTTTAACTGGTGCATTAGGAATTATTGGTGCAACCGTTATGCCTCATAATTTATATCTACATTCGGCTGTGTCTCAGACTCGAAATATAAATCGTACGGATGAAGATGAAATCGCCAATGCTGTACGATTTTCAACTTGGGATTCTAACATTCAATTGACTCTCGCTTTTTTTGTTAACTCCTTATTGCTCATAATGGGAGTTGCTGTTTTTAAAACAGGAGCAGTGAAAGATCCATCATTCTTTGGGTTGTATGAGGCTTTATCAAATTCGGATACATTGAGTAACGGAATTTTAATCACCGTTGCAAAATCAGGTCTTCTTTCTACATTATTCGCAGTCGCGTTACTAGCTTCTGGACAAAATTCAACGATTACCGGAACTTTAACTGGACAAGTAATTATGGAGGGATTCATTCATATGAGAATGCCAATTTGGCTAAGACGTTTAATTACGCGTTTGATTTCAGTTGTCCCAGTGCTAATCTGTGTAATTATTACAAGCAGGCAAGGAACGATTCGGGAGCACACAGCGTTAAATACACTAATGAATAATTCACAAGTCTTCTTAGCTTTTGCGTTACCATTTTCGATAGTACCATTATTAATGATGACCAATAGTGAGGTGGAAATGGGAAGCCGGTTTAAAAATTCGATAGTTATTCGGATACTAGGATGGGGTTCAGTAATTGGATTGACATATTTAAATTTGATTGGATTGCCCGGCCAAATTGAAGGTTTTTTTGGTGAAAAGGTGACATCAAGCCAACTTGTACTAGCTGATTCTACTGCTTATGTCATTATAGTCGCAGTATTACTACTGTTAGCGTGGACAATTATTGAACTGTATAAAGGAAATAAAAAATATAATCAATTAATTAATGAAAGGTAATATGCACTATGGAAGGATTTGATGAATTTAAAAATATTTTAGTTGGGGTAGATGAATCAGAAGGAGCTCAAAAAGCCTTTCAATATGCTGTAAAGCAAGCGAGTAAAACTGGAGCCGCATTACTGATTGCCTCAATTTTAGAAATTGAAGAGTTGAATGTATATGAAGCGTTAGACCCTGAGTACTTGAGCCAGAAACAAAGTCAATTGTTACTTAATTTGAAAAAGTACAAACAATATGCAGAAAATAGCGGTGTAAAAAACATTCAGCTGTACAGTGGAGAAGGTGATCCGGCCGAGGAAATTACTAAGACGATTTTGCCAGCAACATCTGCAGATATCTTAATCATTGGATCGCGATCAATGCATGGAATTAAAGGATATTTTGGTTCGCATGCTACTTATATGGTTAAAAATTCTCCAATCTCAATTACAGTTATTAAGTAAATATTGCAGTTAATATGTATTTGGGTCAATATCTTGGACAAATTTTAATAGAGATTGTGGTTCTGTTGCGAAGTTTGAAAATCAAACGCGCCCCCTCTGAACTCCAAATATCTTAGGCTGTTATTCCCATTAAT
>NZ_JBMVJC010000060.1:0-2153 GCF_049893385.1 Streptococcus sp. VTCC 12905
TATTATTGGGAATCCCAGCTTAAATCATAGATACCGTAAGGGATTTTATTCTTTATTTAAAACTTTGCAACAGAACCCTCACAAACCTCTTCACCAAAACTCTTTACATCTCTAATATAGAACTCTATCTAGCGAACTTTTAGAAAAGATATAAAACATCAGAGTATGGACAGTTGCGGATGTACTTCAGAAAAGATTAGATGTCTAAAAAGCTTGTAGTTAAAGCTTTTTAGACATCTAAATCTAGGTACTAAAACAATTCATCCAGTAAAATATAATATTTTATTTTCTCCCAATCAGGCTTGATCCCCAGTAAGTCAAAAAATAGCTCGACATACTGTTCTTCCCCGATATCCTCCCTGATCGACCGGACGCAGAAGGCAATGTCATACCACTTGTCCGCCCTGCCGCTTCTCCCAAGATCAATAAAGCCACTTACTTTGCCATCTTTCACAAAGATGTTGCTGTCTCCCAGGTCGCCGTGGGAAAAGACAAGTTCCTCTTCGGGCTTTTCCGTCTTTAAAAAATCATACAGCTCGCGCGGATCTTTAAATGGAGTGTCTTCTTCCCAGTTTTCGCAATCCACATCGGCCAGATCGTTATTCAGTAAGTAATCCAATTCGGCTAAGCGGCTGTCTAAGCTATTCGTATAGGGACAATCCGATATGTCGATGGAGTGAAAGAGCCTGATGCACTCCGCATACAGCTCGATAATCTTTTCAGGGCTTTGTTCATCTTCATACTCTTCCGAGCAAAGGACGCCATCGGCCTCACTCATGAGCAGATTGCTCCAGCCATCATGCCGTTCAAAGTGCAGGACCTTTGGAACAGGCAGCTTTCCTTCCAGCCATAGCATCATGTCCTTTTCCCGTTCCACATCATAGGTGGTCCCTTTATACCGGCTGTCCGTCATTTTTAAATATAGGTTTTCATTTTCTCCCACCAGCTTATATACCTTAGCAGGAGACATTCCTTCCGTATCTTTTACGCAGCGGTATTTTTCGATCAGTTTTTTCAATTCCGGTGATATTCTCATTTTAGCCATTTATTATTTCCTTCCTCTTTTCTACAGTATTTAAAGATACCCCAAGAAGCTAATTATAACAAGACGAACTCCAATTCACTGTTCCTTGCATTCTAAAACCTTAAATACCAGAAAACAGCTTTTTCAAAGTTGTTTTCAAAGTTGGCGTATAACATAGTATCGACGGAGCCGATTTTGAAACCACAATTATGATAGAATTTACAAGCTATAAGGTTATTGTCCTGGGTTTCAAGCATTAGTCCATGCAAGTTTTTATGCTTTGCCCATTCTATAGATATATTGATAAGCGCGCTGCCTATGCCTTGCCCCCTGAAATCCTTACATACGGCGATATCTTCTATATAAGCGTACCGGTTCCAATTTTTTCGCAGTTTAACTTTTCCGACGCATTTATCGTCTTGGTAGTAAAGATATATTATCTTATCAGTATTGTCAATATATTCAAGGCAATCTGCCTCCTCATCCTCTTCATCCTCTTCGTCTTGGTAGCTTTTTAAATATGGCGCTTCATAGAGTAATTCTGTAAAGGTCCAATTCTCGTTTTCATACCTCGGTATAATCTTACCTATCACCTCAAATGGTTCGCTGGGTTTATCGATATCTTTCAGGTGCCCTGCTTTCATTTCTGTAATCACTGTTCCCGCCTCTCTTCTATATCAGCGGCATATGTGCTATCCAGGCAGCCGGTTTTACCAGTGTATTTTTTATACATGTCCCTGGTATATTTTGTTATATTCCTATCATACTCCGGATAGGCATAATGAAGCCTTTCCGCCACCTCACCGGATACCGCCCTGAACAATTGATGGCATAGAAATAATGCTTCCCATATGTTTTCATAGGAATCCATCCGGTAGGTGGACAAAAGTTTCTCCCACAAATCCTCGGATATATACCTTTCAATAAACTTATAGTTCTTGCCTACACTTAATTTAAAGCCTGTTTCGATGCCGACCTTCCATGATATCATTCTCAGCAGCTCATGGCGAACAATCTGATTAAAATGATCAATAGCAAATAAAATTTCCTTACGGCACAATCCTTTAATAACATAAGGTGTTACATTCCAAAATTCATTGCAGCAATCATCATACTCCCTTGCGCTTGG
>NZ_JBMVJC010000061.1:0-2042 GCF_049893385.1 Streptococcus sp. VTCC 12905
CGTTTATCGAGTTTTATACTTGTATTTCTATTATCTCATTTTATAGGTTTTTTGAGAAGTTTTTAGAGGTGCCCATATATAAAAAGGTGGAAGGAATATTATAGACACCATTAAGCAAAAATTGAAAAAAATATGAATTCCATTAATAAAAAAGTTATCCATCTATCAATTCATTCTCCCCTTTCCTCTACAGTTTATTAAATCACAAAAGAAATGATTTACTTTATCAAAGACAGTATCTCCTCCACCTTTTATAGATTTCAAATTATCCGTTGATATTTTGGGAAAATTTCTATAATTATCTAACAAATTATTTTTCATATTAACTCCTCAATTTTAAAATTAACCTTTTAATATTTTAGAATAAAACCCTTGTTTTAATATCAAATCTTCATGATTTCCGTTTTCGATTATCATACCATTTTCTATGACAAATATCCTTTCAACCTGTTCTGTTATATTAAGACGGTGAGCAATAAATATTACAGTTATATCCAAGCTCATTAAATTATCAATAATTTTTCTTTCCGTTAAATTATCCAAATTACTTGTTGACTCATCTAAGATTAATACCGAAGGATTGGTTAATAATGCACGTGCAATAGCAACTCTCTGAAGTTGACCTCCTGACAAAATGCTATGTTCAGTGGAAAGTTCGGTCTCATATCCTAACGGTAAATTCTCTATAACAGATTTTATCTCGGCAATCTCAGTAGCTTTATTAATCTCTTCAAATGAAATTTCATCTTCAACACCTAATAAAAGATTATCTAATATAGTACCGTTAAAAATATAAGGTTTCTGAGGTATATAATTAATCAATTGTCTCAAAGTCTTCTTATCAATATCATTAATATTAATTCCTCCAAATTCAATACTTCCATAGGTAGGAGGCATAAAATTAACTAACATTTTTGCTAGAGTTGTTTTCCCTGAACCAGAAAGACCAACAAATGCTATTTTACAACCTTCCTCGATAACTAAATTAATATCTTTTAATAGAGGCTGGTTATAGCCATATTTGTAGGTTAAATTTGAAATTACTATCTTACTAGAATTCAATTTAAAATTTGTTATGAAGAACTTATCCTGAAATTCCGATTGAACCGAATAGATTTCTTCTAATCTATTATACGCAACACTTGCTGATTGAAATTTAGGTTGTAAATTAATAATGTTCTCCAGTGAATTCAGAAAATAAAGTTCTAAAGTATTAAAGGTTATCAAAGATCCCAATGATATTTTTCCTTCAATTACTAAAATAGCACCTTGCCATAAAATTAATACATTAAACAACAATTGAGTAAAATTTTTTAACACATCTTGAAACAACTCCATTCTACTATAAAAAGTAATTTTTTTATAATAATTACTAAATTCGTCTTTTATTTTTTTATAGCGATCTACCTCACTAGTAAGAGATTTTATTGTCTCTATTCCATTTATATCTTCTATAAGAACTGAGGAAAGTGAAGCTCCTGCTTCCATTACACTAGTTTTACTACGTCTAAATGGTTTCATGAATAAAAAAATTACTAAAGCATAAATTGGAAACGCAATAATTATAATAAAAAATAAATAACTACTTTGCAAAAAAAGTACAATTGATACTCCAGTAACTATTGACACATCTAGTATTACAGATAAAATTATACTAGATAATACTTCAATTATGGTATTAGCATCTGAAAATCTAGAGACAATATCGCCAGTTCTTCTTGTTGCAAAAAAAGATAGAGGCAGTTTAAAAAGGTGAGCAATATATGACAGCATTCTATTTTTTGAAAGTATTTGACTTAGAACTGTTATCAATACCCCTTGACCAAATACAAAAAACTGTTGCATAAGATAAATAACAATTAGGCTTATTGACATTAGATTAAGAAAATCCAGCTCCCCTTTAGGAATATAAGAATCAATTACTCTCTTTAAATAGTATGAACCAATTATATTTATAAAGTTTACTGACCTGATATAATTAAGTTGTAACACCTGTGTATAGTTTGGTAAAATACATACATAATCCAAGGAGATGTTACAAT
>NZ_JBMVJC010000062.1:0-1990 GCF_049893385.1 Streptococcus sp. VTCC 12905
TTTAACAATGCTCTAGATAATGAATTTGTAGACACAGGAAAATTAAAACATTCATCAAACTTATGCAGTTCCCAATCGTCAGTAAATCCAGGAAAACGGCGTTTTGGCACACGCTCTCCTTCAGCGGGGAACATTTCACTCAAATACGCTTGTTTTACACTCTTTAATTTGTCAAGCTTACGCTGATGAAGGGTGATGGTGTTGTCTAGCTGTTTGAAGAATGAGCCTATTTTCGTCTGTTCTGCTAGTGTCGGAACATTGATTGGAACTTGACCAATCTCATTCTTGTTAATTTTCTTTGGAAAGGCGATATGCAAAGTCCTCTTCCAAATCTGGTCTTGTACAAATGGTGCATAAATACTTGCCTGCAAGAAATAAGGATTTAACTCCTCAGATTTGAATAGTGCAAGACTAACGTAATAGGCGAGGTCTTCGTCTGTTTCAACGACATTCGCAGTTCCTATATCCCCGATTCGAGTCATCAAGACATCACCTCGTTGTGGTCTTATTTTGAATTCAACTTCAAAAGCCTCACGAGAAATGAACTTATTTGAAGTCAAAGTCTTGATATTCTCAACACTAAGAAACATCACACCATCATCTTGATACTTAGGAGTTTGGTGGGTTCCGTCATAAATATCGGAAACCTCGTTCAACTTCCGCAGTTCCCAAGCGTGATGATTTTTATACGCTCAGAGTTGAGTAATAGAATTAAATTTTGGGTTTTCAAAGCAGAATTTTCATCCATTTTCAGAAAATCTATCAATTGCCTTGGGTAAACCTTGGTTTTCTAGAATCAGTCCTTGGGCTGATTTTTTTGTTGCGAAATATGGTATACTAGTATGGAATTGAGGTGAGTCTATGACGCAAAAGAGAGAAGAACGCTTAATTGAGTTATATGAAAAAGGTGTCTTGACCAAGGAAGAGGCTCGCGCCTGTTTTAAGGAAATGAATCAAGAACCAGACTTTCTTTTTGTGGAAGAAAAAGCAAAATTGAATTTTACCTTACCAAGTTTCAAGGTCTTTGCTTCCTCAAAGCTGAAACAGGCCTATTCATTTGATGGAATTGAATCACTCTTTCTAAAATTATCCGAGGGGCGGCTGACTCTGACTAAGTCTAAGAATGAACAGATCACCGTAGAAATTGTTTATAATCAAGATGCGCCAGAAGACAAACTCCCCCGTCTTTATGTTGAAAAGAAAGGACTATATTTCAACAGTAGTTTGGCCTGTCGCTTGACCATTAGCTTACCCCAGGAATGGATGTCAGTACTAGCTGTAGAACTTGGTCAAGCAGATGCCCGGTTAGACTACTTGCCGTTTGAAGATATTTCTATCCGCAGTTCAAGAGATAAAAAACAACAGGATATTCGCTTGACAACCTGCGGTGGCTACCCACAACATTTGTATGTGCAATTGGCACACGCGCCTTTCACCTTACAAACAGGGAAGGGGCAGGGAATTCGAGGACAGATTGAGTCTCAATCAGGACAGGTTGTAGTCAATCGAAAGAAGAAAAATAGTCCTTATCAATTTGAAAAATCAGGAAATGATTTACTCTTTATAAAAGCACAGACTGGTCAAGGTGCTTTTTATGTGAAAGGAATAAAAGATGTCAATTGATTTGTATAGAGTAAGAAAGGGAAAAGTTGTGTCTGGCGTTCTTGCTGGCATAGCTCATAAATTAGGATGGGAGCCGTGGCTTGTTCGAGCCCTCTTTATAGCAGGTCTTCTATTTGGAAAATCTTTTATCTTGTTAATCGCCCTTTACGCAGCAGCAGTTTACTTCTTACCATATAAGGAAGATAAGGATGCCGAGAAATATGGAACTGGCCCGCGTAAGATAAAAGATGCTGAGAAGATTCGTAAATTTTAGTTTAGATAGTAGACTTAAAAAAACTTGAGTTAGTATTTGAACAGCTCCCTGTCAAGTGGACAATGAAATAATAAAAGATTAGGCGACGGCCTTGTTCCTCATTTCAAGAGGGGC
>NZ_JBMVJC010000064.1:0-1788 GCF_049893385.1 Streptococcus sp. VTCC 12905
TTCAAGATTACCTAAGTAGGTACCAACTGCTTCATAAGAAGCAATAATTTCTTTAGTTGTTGTTTCTGAGACGTTTAATGAGTCCGCTAAGGCTCGGAATATTTGTTTGAGTGTTTCGTTACTCGTACCTAACAATATGTTTACCCCCTTCTTTAACATGTTGTAATGTATTTCGCATGTTCACCAATTTGTATAGCTTGTTCCTCAATGTAAGTATTTTTCGTGTCTATGTCTGCTTGAGAAACCCATAAGAAATTTGGATTTTTTTCAGAGTTTTCCTTTAGTCTCGCTAAAACTTCTTTAGAAAAAGATACTTTGAAAACATCGTAGATTAGGTATTCTTCCTTCTCAAAGTGATCACTAAATCTAAGCCCGGATTCTTTGCGATGAATGTACTCAAAATCAATATTTTCTAGGTCAGTAATATTAAGAAGTCCAGGAGCAATGATTTCTTCAATAAATTCCCGAGTGATGACCGTTTCTCGATTTTCCCCAGTTTTAAACCACTCGATTAATTTCATAAGATTTTTTCCAGGAAGATAAATTCGCAAGTCGTCAGGATCATAGAAATTTTTATTTATTTCATCCGTAACTTCTAATTTTGATTTGATTGGTTGGAAGGATTTAAAGTACTTGTAGACGCCACCTATTGGTTGATATTGTTGAATGCGATTTCCCTTAATAAGTAAGTAATTTCCTTCATCGTCCCTAATACTGAAAAGATAAGAAATACTCATCCGAATCTTTTTGTTTCCAATCCACCAAGATTTGAGGCGAGTTCGGATTGATTTTCGATTTGTAAAAATTGCGGTAACGATACCACCAACTATCGCACCAATGACACCGCTGATAATTTCACTAAAAATAAAGTTCATTTTTCCTCCAAAGTATTTCGTCGCAAAATATGGAAATAAAAAAAGTCATTTCTATATTATCTTGACAAAATATAGTTTTTTTGATTTAATTATATTGTAAGTATACACTATATTTTTAAAAAAGTCAATTTTTTGAAAATAGAAACGAGGAGTTTGCTTTGAAATATGAAAAACTAAGGATTTTGTCATACGATGGCGATGTTAAAGAAGAGTATAGTAAAAGATTTAATTCATATACTACGATAAAAACAAACATCAGGATTCATCCTTTTTTTAGGGAACAACGAATCTTGGATGAGACTTTCGAATTATTTTATTTGCCATTACCGTCAATGTTAAGAAAAGAAGAAGAAATCAGATATAATTCTGAGAAGCTGAAAAATTTAGAAGCGAATTTACCTGGTGTTGCAAAGTTCAATATAATCGCTTCAAATATTACGGATGAAATACAAAGTTCAAATGAGACAGAAGGAATTGAAAGTTCCAAAATGGAAATCAGCGAGACAATACTAATGAGAGAAAAAAAGACAAGAACTAACAAACGTTTTTTGGGGATTGTAAATATGTATATGAGTCTCATGAACGAAGAAACCTATTTGTCAATTAAGGAACCAAAGGATTTTCGAGATATATATAACTCATTATTTGAAGATGAACAAAGTATAACTGAGTGGCCGGATGGAAAATTATTTAGAGATCTTCCGGTATCATTAAAAAGAAAGAAAGACGATTCAATTGCTCATATAGGTGATGCAAATGAGCAGGAAATTATAAATAGTTTGGAGAAACTTATCTTCTTCATGAACTCAAAAGATTATCCATTTTTAGAAAAATGTATTATTTCCCACTATTATTTGGAATATATTCATCCGTTTTATGATGGTAACGGTCGTTTGGGCAGATTTATTATATC
>NZ_JBMVJC010000065.1:0-1619 GCF_049893385.1 Streptococcus sp. VTCC 12905
AGTGAGTGCCTCTGATGTCTGAATTGAAGATATCAGAGGTTTTGTTTTCTAGCGCTATTGTAGACAATAGTAATTGATAATAAAATTATTGGAAGTGCTAGCCTCAATTCGGTTAGTCTAAAAGATAAGGAAAAACATAGAGGTGTAATTGGTCTTTCAATTTTAAAAGAATATTGGGGTCTTGCAATTGGCAATATCTTATTTTCTACAATAATAGAGTTGGGTAAAGAAGCACAATACAAACAATTAGAACTTCAAGTAGTGTCCAATAATACTAGTGCAATATCATTGTATAAAAAATACAATTTCATAAAATATGGTGAAAACCCTAAAGCCTTTTTAAATAGAGAAAATAAATATCAATCAATTGATTATATGAGACTAGAGATAGAATAACAAAATGTCCTTCAGAAATATTCCTGAAGGACATTTTCTGTTAATAATTTACTGCTTTACAATTGGTACCTAAACTCATGATGCATCAACAAGAACTAAAATTAATCAGAAAATATTTAAACTAGATTGGGTTAGCTCAATCTTTTTTTGTTAAAAGTAAAATACATCTATTAAAACAAAATAAATGAAATTACAAGATCCCCGTAACTCTACCTTTTTACTTAAAACCATTAGAAACCCTGATTTAATAAGGTTTTAGATTATAATATTACACTCTTACTGAAGTGAAATAAGCATTCAATACGAATCAATACATAAGAAAAACGCTGATTTTAAGCGTTTTTTCTTTTTATCAAATGTAGTATATTGCACTATATTTCAATTCAAACTCTACCTTTTTCTCTACCTTTTTTCGTAAGACCTGGTTTATCAGGTTTTGATTTCATATTTCTTGAAAAAGCTTTAAAACTAGCCCTTGACGGCTTTTTATTTTGTTCGAAATTTGACTATATTTCATCTAATTTGAAATAACTCAGTTAACTTATCCAACATAGTATACGATGTTTGAAGGAAGTTAGTTCTAGTTTCCTTATATTCTAAAACCTGTAATATTTTGACATCATCACTAACCGATGTTATCCTTAAATCTTAGAGTCACTATTGTATAATTTAGACAAAGGACAAAAACATGAAAAAACGATACTCAAAAGAATTTAAAGAAATCCTTATCGCCTTCTATCACTCTGGTCAATCCGTCACCCAGCTGTCTAAAGAATACGACGTGGCCCCTGCAACAATTTATAAATGGATAGACCTCTACTCTAAATCTAATGAAAGCTCCGTCTCTAAAGCTGATTTTCTAGAATTAAAAAGACAACTGGCTAAAGTTAAGGAAGAACGAGACATCTTAAAAAAAGTATTGACCATATTCGCCGAGAAAAAGAAGTGAGTGCTGCGGATATGGCTCAAACTATACAAACTTTAGCACTCAATGTCAGACTAAGCTGTCAACTCCTTGATGTTCCTGAATCAAGTTATTATGAACGGATTAACCGACATCCATCTAAAACTCAATTAAGGAGACAATACCTTGAAAAGTGTTGCCTTTTCATTTATTCTAAAGACAATTTATGCTAAATCAATGCTGATACTGTCAATAATTATGTGTAAACACTCAAGTAGAGTTGAAGAATGTTAATCAAATAAGCTTTCAAGTGTGTCAG
>NZ_JBMVJC010000066.1:0-1349 GCF_049893385.1 Streptococcus sp. VTCC 12905
CTAGTTTCTCAGATACAGATTTTGGACTTCTTTTGGACATAATAAAACTCCCCTTATAGTTTCTAGTGAAAATTTTTGTTTTTTCACTGTCCACTATAAGGGGAGTATATCACAAACCTGTCGAGTTTTTGTTCTATTTTATGCTTTATTTTCTGCATTCTTCATCTACTCTTACATGGTCAATGAGCCGATTAGCGGTTCATTCTTGCTCATGTTACCAGCCATTCAGATTGTCAGATCCTTTAAAACAGAAGAAGAAAAACGCTACTATATCATCCAAGCCATCTTTGCCCTGTTTGCCATGACCTTGACCTATTCCGTGGGCATTTGGCTAGGACATGTCAAACCACATATCCTCATCCTTCCTGCTGGATTTGCTCTGTCTATTCTTTATCGGATTTATTTCAAAAAGGAGAAAACAGATGAACGTTAACAAACCGAAACTCATACTCACTTTGATTGTTCTCTCCTATACAGCAATTTGCGGCCTGTATATACATAGCTACCTGACTGGGGACAATCCACCACTCTTTATCTTACTGTTCACTATACTTCCAATCTTGAATAGTGACTGGCAAACTACCCGTCCAGAAGCAAATGCTGTCCAAGAAGCTATCCATCTTTATCGTAAACCACTGCTCTGGTTTCTCATTGCAGGTTTTGCCCTAACCTTCTCCATTGGTTTTTTCACTGGACAAATCAAACCGCTTCTAGCTGGATTTTGGGGAATGTTAGCCATCCTACTCTTCAAACAATCGAAAAAGTAATCTGTATCCAACATTTTACAAAGTAAGTTTTTTTCTATACAATAGACTGTATATGACATTCAAATCCATTCTCAAACAATTCAAATTATTTGACTATCTATTAATTGGACTGACCCTTCTATTATCCTTTGTCCCAGCGATTTTTACATACACGCATTTAACGTCACAATCAAATGAAACTAAAATCATTGCATATGTTAGGATAAACGGTGAGGTCGTCGATCAATTTGAATTATCAAAAGATACTCCACATCAAGAAATTACCTATTATCCAAACGAAGGACAATACAACATCATTGAAGTTGATGGCGAACGGATTCGTGACAAAGAGGACAATAGTCCTGACCAGATTGCTGTGATGACTGGCTGGATTAGCCAACCAGGTGAACTTTCCGTTTGTCTGCCTCACAATCTCATGATTGAAATTAAAGCTGTCGGTGGGGACAACTCTGAGGAAGAAGAGGAACTCATTTTACCATTATAATAAATAAGACACAGTCAATAGTGTACTGACCCCAAAAAGTTAGACAAAAAATATTAGTGAAAGGATTTAGTTCTGTACTGAACAGGACTAAGTCCTTT
>NZ_JBMVJC010000067.1:0-1195 GCF_049893385.1 Streptococcus sp. VTCC 12905
ACCTGATATAATTAAGTTGTAACACCTGTGTATAGTTTGGTAAAATACATACATAATCCAAGGAGATGTTACAATGACAAATAATCGTTACGAGCCTGAGCTCAAACAAAAGGTTCTTCGCCTCTATCTGGAAGAGGGACGAACCAAGAAAAGCCTGACCGAAGAATATAATCTTGGACAAGGCACGCTGACATACTGGTTACAGCAATACCGCAAAGAATGCGATAACAGCCCAACAAAACGGGAAGAATCTGATTCATACGAAGTTGCAAAAAAGCTACGCAAAGAAATTGAAGAACTCAAAAAGGAAAATGATTTTTTAAAAAAAGCGGCAGCATTCTTTGCGAAGGAAATCGATTAGCTCAGTACCAGTTCATCCAGAAATATCAACAGACATTTGGGGTCAGATGGCTTCTTAGAAGAATGAACATCTGTCCAAATGCTTACTATAATTATCTTAAAAACAAAAAACATGCTTATCGTCAGGAAAAGGCAGAGATTCAACGTAAAATTGTTGAAATCTACCACCGCGAAAATGGAGTTCCTGGATACCGAATGATGAACGATTATCTTAAGGGTATCGGAAGCATTCGTTCAGATTTGACAATACATCATTTTATGAATGAATTGGGCTTGCGTTCCATCACACGTCGCAAGAAACCAAACTATGTAAAAGGAACTGCCAATAAAATCTTTCCAAACCTTCTGAATAGGGAATTTGATGTAAAAGAACCCAATAAAATATGGTGTACTGATTTTACATATTTAACTCGTCCAGATGGAACAATGCGTTACAATTGCACGATTATAGACCTTTGCGGTCGTGAAGTGGTTGCATCATTAAACAGCAGTCATATCGATACTGAATTGGCAAAGGAAACCTTGAAAATCGCACTAGAACGTCGAAAACCAGCAAAAGGAATTATCCTGCATTCTGATCAAGGGCGTCAATTTACCGCAAAAGAATTCAATAAATTTTGTGATAAAAACTATGTCCAACAAAGTATGAGCAAAGCAGGCTGTCCATATGACAATGCCGTTATGGAAAGATTCTACAATACGCTCAAACACGAATTCTATTATCTCTACAAGTTTGATTCAAATGACATTCTTGACCAAAAGCTCTATGAATTCGTTTATGGGAAATATAATCACGTAAGACCACATCGTGCAAACGGTGGACTTACACCTTATG
>NZ_JBMVJC010000068.1:0-990 GCF_049893385.1 Streptococcus sp. VTCC 12905
AAAGGTGGCTCAGCCAACAGACAGAAACGAAGAAGAATTAAGAAACTAAAGAGAAAGTTGAAAGAGGATTGTCTTGTTCGGAAACAGAAGTACGAACGAGATAAACAGATTCTACAAGAGCGAAACTCCTACTCTAAAACGGATCATGATGCAACATTCATGAGAATGAAAGAAGATCATATGAAGAATGGTCAGCTCAAACCAGGCTACAACCTCCAACTTGGTACAAACAGCCAGTTTGCCTTAGCTTACGGATTGTATCCGAATCCAACTGACACTCGTACACTCAAGCCTTTTCTTCAATCCATCCAAACCTTAGAACTCTTTCAACACATTGTCGCGGATGCAGGTTATGGAAGTGAAGAAAATTATAGCTTTATCGTTGATGACCTAGAGAAAACACCTCTGATTCCCTACGGAACATATCAGAAAGAGCAGAAGAAAAGCTATAAGAAGAGTGATGCCAATCCTGAAAACTGGACCTATCTAGAAGATTCTGATCAGTGGATAAAGCCAGATGGAGTTGTGTATTCATTCAAGAATTATTCACGAAGAACGGATAAATATGGATTTGAGAGAGATATTAAGATTTACGAAGCTGATCCAGTACAAGCTAGTGAGGAATTAGACCAATTAGCACGGACGGAAAAAGGAAATCTCAAACAAATTCAGTATAATCCTACGTGGAACTATTTCAAGAACCTTGTCAAAGATGAGTTGACAAGTAAAGTGGGAGCCCGCATTTATGCCAAACGCAAGGTGGATGTCGAACCTGTATTTGGTAGGATGAAGGGTGTTTTTGGCGTGCGCAGAGTTCATGTCAGAGGACAAAAAGTGGTTGAAACAGAGATAGGATTCCTCCTAATGAGCATGAATCTAACGAAATTGGCTAAGAAAATAGTCCAAGATAATAGAGATAAAAAGAAAAACACAGATAGTTCGGCTGAATTTCATCAAAATCAGCTTGAATCTATCTGTGTTTTTTATTTA
>NZ_JBMVJC010000069.1:0-983 GCF_049893385.1 Streptococcus sp. VTCC 12905
ACTCCATCATGCCATTATCCGTGCTAGTTCCCTTGCGAGACATGGACGGACGTATGCCTTTACTGGCAAGAAAACGATGATAAGCTTCATGTTGGTATTGCCAACCTTGGTCGCTATGGAGAATGGTATTTGGGTAAGTTTCCTCAGGAAAGGCTTTATCAAGCATAGTCTTGACTTGTATGAGGTTGGGAGAACGTGACAAGGCAAAAGCAATAATTTCGCTATTATAGCCATCCAGAACAGGTGATAGATAGAGTTTTTCAGAACAAATTGGCAGAGTGAACTCAGTCACATCTGTATAGCACTTCTCAAAAGGCTTAGCTCCTTCAAAGATTTTTTCAATGAGATTGGGAGATTTCTTGCCCACATCCCCCTTGTAAGACTTGTATTTCTTACGTCGACGAATACGAGCAGTCAATCCTAGCTCCTTCATCAGCCGTTGTACTTTCTTATGATTGACAGAAAATCCACGATTTCTTAACTCAAGGTGAATGCGACGGTAACCATAGTTTCCCTTATGTTCATCGTAAATGGCTTGAATTTCAGCTTTTAACTCCTTATCTTTATCTGGTTTATCCAGTTGCTTGACTTGATAGTAATAGGTAGAAGGAGCTAATTGAGAAATAACCAGCAGTATATCTAGTCGGAATCCTTCTGCGACCATCTCTCTAACTGTTTGAGCCTTTCTTGCTCTCTGGCTTCGTCCCTTAAACGAAGCTCCCTCAACTTTTTTAGGTAAGCCACCTCAGTGCGTAAGCGCTCATTTTCCTCCTGAAGTCGCTCTAACTCCGTCATCTCTTCCCAGGTTTTCTTTGGTTTACGCCCCATCTTTGGTGGCCTCCCTCTTGTTTTCTCAACAATAGTATACCCGTTTTTCTTGTATTGTGCTATCCAGTTTGGAAGAGTTCCACGATTTGGCAGGGCGTAGTCAAGCGAGACGGAGAGGACTGACTGCTTATCAAGAAGTACTTTATCAATCATTT
>NZ_JBMVJC010000070.1:0-930 GCF_049893385.1 Streptococcus sp. VTCC 12905
GGGACTTTTTTTCTACACTAAAAAAGGCTCCATAATCTCTACAGTGGATTTACCCACTACAGAAATTATAGAGCCTTTTATGCTTGCTCAATGTCAATTAGAATGAAGAAAGCATAAACGTTGTGTTTTTCGTGCAAAGCAATTCACCTAAAACATTTGAAGTAAACTTCTAAAAAGTAGAGAGAGTAAAATGTGTGGGTATTTAAGGGTACCTGATCAACTTTTAAATTTCTTTAGAGTCATATCTCAGAATCTATAGATTAAGAATTATTCATCACTCTTTAGTCTTTATATTTTGACCTAAAAACGTCCACTGATCTAATATACTCCGTCTTTCCCATGAAGGGGGTAGCTGTTGCAGCAAATATATTCTTCAGGAAACAATTCGCTTAAATGACAAAATACTGTACCATATGCAGCAGAAATGTGAGAATTTGCTAAACTATAAAGATTACCATCAGTGCAGTGCGGGATGCCTGCACAGTCTGTAGTTTTGTAAGGATGAACTGGTATCAACTTCGTCAATCCTAAATGGCCATTATGAAACCAAAAGTAAATGGTTGAAATACCCACTTTTATTTTCTTCTTCTTAACCATCATTTCAGGAGAAAATTTTTGCTTAGTATAGTGTACTATTTTCTCTTTCAATTCTTTCGTTGGGATTATCTTTTTCACCGATCGTTTTCGATTAATTTGGTATACCGTTTGTGCATAGTCGGCAGAATAGACTTTTTTGTACAGCCCTTTTCGCACTTGTTGTAAAGTTGTCCCACGTTTGACTTCATTATTAATGGTCTGAGGAGCCTTTCCAAGTAAACCAGCAATTTCACAATTGGACATATTTTCATTTTTCCATCGTTCAATCAGGCGACGGTTATCCATTGTCAAATGTTTGCCTTTTGGTGTATAATGTTTTTGCATCTCTGTGCC
>NZ_JBMVJC010000071.1:0-893 GCF_049893385.1 Streptococcus sp. VTCC 12905
GTGATGTGTCATCTCATGGCTATCATGAGAATCGATATCAATAAAGCGAAGCGGATAGTTGCTGAAATGGAGGAGAACGGACTCATTCAATTTGATGAGTTAGGAAATATCGGTTTATTAGTGTTGGAGGGACAATCATGAAACGTATCACCGCAAATCACTATCAAACGTCAGAGCGTTACTATAAGCTCCCAAAACTCTTGTTTGAGAGTGATCGCTATAAGGACATGAAACTCGAGGTGAAGGTTGCTTATGCTGTTCTAAAAGACCGTTTGGAATTGTCATTAAGTAGAGGGTGGATAGATGAGGATGGGGCTATTTATTTGGTCTATTCCAACTCCAAACTCATGGCACTACTTGGCTGTTCCAAATCTAAGTTACTTGCTATCAAGAAAACCTTACGAGAGTATGGTTTGATAGATGAAGTCCAACAGTCTTCCAGTGAAAAAGGACGCTTGGCCAATAAGATTTATTTGGGGGAGTTAGAACATGAACCTACCCCAGTCTCAAATTCAGACGGGGGTAGTGTTCAAAAAACACTAGGGGGGTGTCAAAATCAGCCGGGGCTAGTCTTAAAATCAGCCACTAGTGAGACTGAAGTTAGTGAGACTAATATGAGTGAAACTAAAGAGAGTGAGTCAGTCATTGAGGACGAGGAGGAGAAAGAAAGTCAAACAAGTAAGAAAAATGACAATGACAATTTTCAACGTAAAGTAGACCGAGTCACAAGATACGACAGAGATTATATTTGGGGACTGGTTCATGATCAGTTGAGACAAGTTGGTCTATCACAGGCTGCTAGTGATTATGCCATGATTTATTTTGATCATCGGTATCAGTACGCTTTAGAGAATATGAGGTTTGCGGACAGAACAGAAACGATAGCGGAATAC
>NZ_JBMVJC010000072.1:0-779 GCF_049893385.1 Streptococcus sp. VTCC 12905
CACCTTTACAATTTGCGTACTCCTCTCCAAATGGCTATTCAAATTTTGAAGCGCCATCGAGACATCATGTTTGAAGGGGAAGACTACAAGCCTACTTCTATCATTATAAATACCTTGGCAGCCCGCGCTTATGGTAATGAAGGGAATGTTTATGATGCCATTTGCAATATCTTAGAGAATATGGAGCAACACTTTACTATAGGTCCAAATGGGGAATACCAAGTATTGAACCCAACACGTCGAGAAGAAAATTTTGCTGACCGCTGGATTGCAGAGCCCAAAAGAAAAGATGCTTTCTTTCGATGGTTACAGATGGCTAAAAAAGACATTGTTGAGGATCCCTTGAATTTTATTGATGGTTTGGATTCTTTAAAAAGCCGTCTGTCTGAAAGCTTTGGTGCGCAGGTGACTCAAGATACTTTTGAGGCATATGGAAGAACCATGTTAGACAATCGGGTTAATAACCGCATCGGGGTAAACTCGAAGGGTAATTTAACCAATAAAAAATCATCCGCAATCATTCCGGTCACTAACCATACCTTTTTTGGGAGTGTCTGATCATGAAGAGTAGTTCACTACAAAAAAAGACACTTCCTCAACAATGTCTGGCTTTAAAGTCGCAGTTTCCAAATGCAAAAGTTCAATTTAATAGAAACAAGATGACTATTAAACTTTTGCTCCAGCCCACTGAATTATCAAGAGAGTATCTTTGTGAATTCATAGTAGAGCGCTCCGGACGATGTACCGTATGGGTTTCAGGAGATATGAAAAAACTTAAT
>NZ_JBMVJC010000073.1:0-758 GCF_049893385.1 Streptococcus sp. VTCC 12905
CGTCAGGGCCATGAGTGTATTGGCTTTTGTGAGATTGACAAGTTTGCGAGGAAATCTTACAAGGCCATCTATGAGACCGAAGGAGAAATAGAATTTCATGATATTAGACAAATCACAGACCAAGACTTTAGACAACTTAGAGGGCAAGTGGACATCATCTGTGGGGGATTCCCTTGCCAGGCATTTTCACTCGCAGGCAGACGATTGGGATTTGAGGATACTAGGGGAACTCTGTTCTTTGAGATTGCTCGAGCGGCCAAACAGATCCAACCACGTTTTTTATTCCTCGAAAATGTCAAGGGCTTACTCAGTCACGACAAGGGAGAGACATTTCGAACAATCCTCACCACATTGGATGAGTTGGGGTATGATGTTGAATGGCAGGTGCTTAACAGTAAAGATTTCCAAGTGCCGCAAAACCGTGAAAGAATTTTTATTATCGGACATTCTAGAAGATACCGTCCCCGATTCCTATTTCCTCTCAGAGGAGAAAACAGCTCAGCTGGTCTTGAACGATTAGGCAATGTTAATCCGTCAGGCAAAGGGATGAATGGAGAAGTCTATTTATCACGTGGGCTAGCACCAACCTTAACCAGAGGAAAGGGTGAGGGAACTAAAATTGCCATTCCAGTTTTAACCCCTGATAGGCTAGAAAAACGCCAACATGGGAGACGCTTTAAAGGGAACGATGATCCGATGTTTACTTTAACTAGCCAAGATCGGCATGGTGTAGTTGTCGCAGGAACTTTACCAACTTC
>NZ_JBMVJC010000074.1:0-701 GCF_049893385.1 Streptococcus sp. VTCC 12905
TGGCTCGGTAGCTCAGTTGGTAGAGCAATGGATTGAAGCTCCATGTGTCGGCGGTTCGATTCCGTCTCGCGCCATTAACTTAATATTTTGGAGAGATAGCGAAGAGGCTAAACGCGGCGGACTGTAAATCCGCTCCTTCGGGTTCGGGGGTTCGAATCCCTCTCTCTCCATACCTTTGCGGGCATAGTTTAAAGGTAGAACTAAGGTCTCCAAAACCTTCAGTGTGGGTTCAATTCCTACTGCCCGTGTTCTATGGCGGGTGTGGTGAAGTGGTTAACACATCAGATTGTGGCTCTGACATTCGGGGGTTCGATTCCCCTCACTCGCCTATTTTGTTATTGGGGTATAGCCAAGCGGTAAGGCAAGGGACTTTGACTCCCTCATGCGTTGGTTCGAATCCAGCTACCCCAGTTTAACTATATGCCGGCGTGGCGGAATTGGCAGACGCGCTGGACTCAAAATCCAGTGTCCGCAAGGACGTGCCGGTTCGACCCCGGCCGCCGGTATAGTTGAAAAGACAAGGTTTCTAAGCCTTGTCTTTTATTTTTTCCTATAGAATTGTTGGCCAGAGTTACTTAAAATTTCTTCCTAATTATATATGTACATCTAATGCCTTGTATTTTCGGCTCTTTGTCAACTGTAGTGGGTAGATGAAAAGCTAACACCTAGAGAGGACGAACTTCGTCCTCTCTTTCTTTATG
>NZ_JBMVJC010000075.1:0-621 GCF_049893385.1 Streptococcus sp. VTCC 12905
CTGTTCTGCTAAAGAAAGTACTAAATCCATCATTTCTTTTTCTGATCTCATTTACATACTCCTCGTTTATTTTTTCTATATTATTACATCTTCTTTTTTGCCGATACAATCAGCATCATTGGGCGTCGCATTTCATCCGCCATCCCCGGAATATCCATCATGTTCTCTGGCGGCTGTGGCTCCACAATCTGGCTCGAGTGTTCATTATTGATGTCAGCGTCCATGGGAACATATCAACCGTTTTTTAGCTGTTTCGAGGTTTAGGGGAACATATCAACGGTTTTGGGCGTTTGTGGAAACATATCCACTAATTAAAATGATGATACGTATTATGATAGAAATTAATCTGCTCAAGAGAAGGAACATGATACCCATCCTCAACTCCCAGCATATCACCGGCAATTAGTGTTTTTGCTCTGCTTAGGATAAATAGCACCAAAATAAAAATTAAACTCGTGATTGTCATATTAAATTCTTAGGATAAAAATACCTAGAAAAAGGATTAGATTTCTCTAATCCTTTGAAATGATGGTTCTATAATGAATGACCTGATATAATTAAGTTGTAACACCTGTGTATAGTTTGGTAAAATACATACATAATCCAAGGAGATGTTACAAT
>NZ_JBMVJC010000076.1:0-618 GCF_049893385.1 Streptococcus sp. VTCC 12905
AAGGTTGATTCAAAGACAGTGACCGCAAAAGATGGTTGGAAGTATGAATTTAATGACTTAGATAAGTTCAAGGCTGGTCAAGAAATTAAGTACAGTATTTCTGAAGATAAGGTCTCAGGTTATAAAACAACGGTTAGTGGTTATGATTTGACTAATATTCTAAATGAATCGTCAATACCCGTTAAGAATCAATCAATCAATCAAGGAACACCAAAAAATCATAAGCATCAAGGATCACTGGAAAGTATACTTCCTGCAACTGGTGTATTAAGTTCGAAGAACTTTGTGATTTCTGGATTAGTGTTAATGTTATTTGCATTAAGTAGTCTTGGGTATGTGTTTATTAAGAGACGTCATAATGACTGATAAATTTTATGTCGATGTGATAGATGAATACATTATCTAAAAAATAAAAATAGTCTGTGAATCAGTATGCAACATCAGATTCACAGACTATTTTTTTAAGGGCTCTTTGTCAACTGTAGTGGGTAGATGAAAAGCTAACATCTAGAGAGGACGAACTTCATTCTCTCTTTCTTTATCTGTAACTGCCCAATAACAAGGTATCTATCCAATCACTCCTTCCTCCAGTATACTGTTATAAAAAACAAACTGGAG
>NZ_JBMVJC010000077.1:0-607 GCF_049893385.1 Streptococcus sp. VTCC 12905
CCTTCAAACATGATGTCTCGATGGCGCTTCAAAATTTGAATAGCCATTTGGAGAGGAGTACGCAAATTGTAAAGGTGTATTTTTTCAATTTCAACATTGCGTTTCTCGGCATAGTTTTGTAAAGCCTCTGTATAAACTAATTGCATCTTTGCTTTAAACCACTCGATATAGCCTTTTGGATTACTTATGCCATCTTTGTAAGTATTATTGTCAAGTCTCTCGGTAATTCTGATAGAATTAGAATTTTCAGAACTTAATGGTGTGCAAGGAAGGACGTCCATATGAAAATCAGTATACTTCAGTGTCCAACAGCGTTTCCCTTCGGGATCTAGCATCTTTGAGTACCGCGGACTTTCATGTAACCTATTGCCAACGATGTGTTTAACCTGTTCAGGTGTTAGTGATTCTCCGTTTGTTAACTGACAAATGAGATCTACGTCGTATTCGCCGTTTTTGTCAGAGCTGAGGGGTTTAATCATTGTTCCAAGTGCCATTGATCCTTGTGGCGAAATTTTGATATCCAAATCTTCTTCAAGATTACCTAAGTAGGTACCAACTGCTTCATAAGAAGCAATAATTTCTTTAGTTGTTGTTTCTGAGACGTTTA
>NZ_JBMVJC010000078.1:0-578 GCF_049893385.1 Streptococcus sp. VTCC 12905
TTGATCTTCTGTTATCGTGTAAACAATTTCTTTACCAGCGCTGTACTTATCTAAGTCATTAAACTCGTACTTCCAGTTATCCTTAGCGGTTACCGTCTTCGTTGCCACTTCCTTACCATTTGCCAATAAGTGTAGTGTGATACTGCCTGGCCGATTACCATCTTGATCATTATTATCTAACCACGTCTTCTGACCTGACACACTCGTTTTAGCTACCTGATGCGTATTAACAATGTTATTGCCATCATACGTTGTCTTGTAACCGTCAACCGCTGCTTCGGCAACCGTGTACTTGATTGCTTGGCCAGCCTTGAACTTATCTAAGTCATTAAATTCATACTTCCAACCATCTTTTGCGGTCACTGTCTTTGAATCAACCTTCTTACCATCTGCTAACAAGTTAACCGTAATTTCATCTGGTCGTACACCATCTTGGTTATCATGGTCTGACCACGTCTTTTGACCTGACACACTCGTCTTGGCCACCTGATGTGTATTAACAATGTTATTGCCATCATACGTTGTCTCATAACCAGCAACGGATGCTTCTTCAACCGTGTACTTAATTTCTTGACCAG
>NZ_JBMVJC010000079.1:0-560 GCF_049893385.1 Streptococcus sp. VTCC 12905
GATACTGTCAATAATTATGTGTAAACACTCAAGTAGAGTTGAAGAATGTTAATCAAATAAGCTTTCAAGTGTGTCAGCACATTGGCCAAACCCTTTATGGATGCGTTGATTTTGCTTGAAATTATAATCTTCAAACAGGGTAACTAAATAACGTTCCAGAGCCTCCTCGTTAGGAAAAAGAACCTTCTTTTTCGTTTGACGTTTGATTTCTTTGTTAAGAGACTCAATGAGGTTTGTCGAATAAATGCTATGCCAAATCTGGTAGGGAAACTGATAAAAAGTTAAAAGATTATCCGTATTCTCCAGACTTTCCATGACTTTCCTATACTTTGGTTTCCATTCGGCGATAAAGTTCTCTAAAATTTGCACTGCCATTTCTAAATTTTCAGCACGATAAATCGTTTTAAATTGCTCCAGAATAACCGCTCTATCTGCTCGTTTCACTTTACTAGCTAGATTTCGACTAATATGAATTAAGCAACGTTGTTGTTTAGCTAATGGGTAAGCCTGATTGATAATCTCTTCAAGCCCCTTGAAGCCATCGGTCACTACAAGAGAAA
>NZ_JBMVJC010000080.1:0-556 GCF_049893385.1 Streptococcus sp. VTCC 12905
GATTGGGAACTGCATAAGTTTGATGAATGTTTTAATTTTCCTGTGTCTACAAATTCATTATCTAGAGCATTGTTAAATTATGATGAAGGCGATATTAAAAGCGTTCACTATGGAGATATATTGATTAAATATCCAGCCATTCTAAATATTAAAAATGATAAAATTCCATATATCACAGGTGGTAAATTAGAAAAATATAAATCTAGTTTGCTCGAGAACGGCGATTTGATTTTTGCTGATGCAGCTGAAGATGAAACTGTTGGAAAAGCTGTTGAAGTCAATGGTTTAACTGAAGAAAATCTCGTAGCAGGATTACATACAATAGTTGCAAGACCAAAAGATAAAAAAGCTGAATTTTTTCTAGGATATTATATCAATTCAAATACCTATCATAGACAACTTTTGAGACTGATTCAGGGTTCAAAAGTATCATCAATTAGTAAAGGAAACTTACAAAAAACATTAGTATTTTTTCCAAAAGATTTTGAAGAACAACAAAAAATAGGGGCATTTTTCAAAAAGATAGACGAGACTATCACCCTTCATCAGCGTAAGT
>NZ_JBMVJC010000081.1:0-555 GCF_049893385.1 Streptococcus sp. VTCC 12905
GAGGCAGTGCGTAAACTTCGATAGAATTTATTGCGTCTCTTTACTGGACGATGGTCTTGTTCAATCAAATTATTCAGGTATTTAATGGTACGATGTTCTGTCCCTTGATAAAAGCCGTATTCTTTTAGTTTCTTAAAGGCACTTGTAATAGAGGGGGCTTTATCTGTGACTACAACCTTCGGTTCATCAAACTGCTTCACTAACCGCTTAAGAAAAGCATAGGCTGCTTGTGTGTCCCGTTTTTTACGTAACCAAATATCCAAGGTTAAACCATCTGCATCGATGGCTCGATACAAATAATGCCATTTTCCTTTAATTTTGATGTACGTTTCATCCATTTTCCAGGAATAAAAGGATTTTTTATTTTTCTTTTTCCAAATTTGATAGAGTAGTTTGCCATATTCTTGCACCCAACGATAAATCGTCGTATGAGAAACGTTAATGCCACGATCATATAAGATTTCTTGAACTTCACGATAGCTAAGGTTATAACGAAGATAGTAGCCCACGGCTACAATAATCACATCCTGCTGAAATTGCTTTCCTTTAAAATGA
>NZ_JBMVJC010000082.1:0-535 GCF_049893385.1 Streptococcus sp. VTCC 12905
AGAAAAAATAAACGAGGAGTATGTAAATGAGATCAGAAAAAGAAATGATGGATTTAGTACTTTCTTTAGCAGAACAGGATGAACGTATTCGAATTGTGACCCTTGAGGGGTCACGCGCAAATATTAATATACCTAAAGATGAATTTCAGGATTATGATATTACATATTTTGTAAGTGATATAGAACCGTTTATATCTAATGATGACTGGCTTAATCAATTTGGGAATATAATAATGATGCAAAAGCCGGAGGATATGGAATTATTCCCACCTGAAGAAAAGGGATTTTCCTATCTTATGCTATTTGATGATTACAATAAAATTGATCTTACCTTATTGCCCTTGGAAGAGTTAGATAATTACCTAAAGGGCGATAAATTAATAAAGGTTCTAATTGATAAAGATTGTAGAATTAAAAGGGACATAGTTCCGACTGATATAGATTATCATGTAAGAAAGCCAAGCGCAAGGGAGTATGATGATTGCTGCAATGAATTTTGGAATGTAACACCTTATGTTATTAAAGGATTGTGCCG
>NZ_JBMVJC010000083.1:0-523 GCF_049893385.1 Streptococcus sp. VTCC 12905
TCAATATCGAATTCTATTAATAAAAATCGAGAGAAGTATTATGATGCGTTACTAGAAGTTTCTAATCCGAGAAATCAGGGTGAGGTAACTCATCTCATCGAAGATCTATTGGAAATAATTCTTGAAGGACAGAATAATTCTTTGAATCAATTAAAAGAAGCAACTGCTAAGATGAATGTTTTAGATGATTATCTTAAGTCTGTAAAAGATATAAAGGGAAATGAAAAAAATGTGTTATATGGATATCTTCAAGACTATGTTTTTGCTAGTTATCAAAATTTGGAGGACTCTACTATTGCAAATTTTTTGGGTTTTTCGAGATACAAAATGAATCAATTACTGGATAAGTTGACTGATCTTGGGTACTTAATTAAAGTTAAGCAAAAACCTGCTATCCATAAATTATCAGACTCAGTTTTGGAAAAAATAAATTTGTAATCTATAGAAGTGAGTGCCTCTGATGTCTGAATTGAAGATATCAGAGGTTTTGTTTTCTAGCGCTATTGTAGACAATAGTAATTGA